>JBFGEG010000112.1:0-10735 GCA_041580235.1 Phycisphaerales bacterium | reverse complement strand
TCTTTACCGGCAACAGTGCCGACGAGGGCGGAGCGATGTTCAACTGGGGTGGGGACCCGTTGATCCAGGACTGTGCGTTCGCCGGCAATTTCACAACCGATCTGGACGACGGTGGAGGTGCCATCTCCAATCAAAGTGCGGATCCGACGATCGTCAATTGCATGTTCACCGACAACTTCGCTGCCGTGTTCGGCGGCGCGATCCTGAACAAGTCGGCCACGGTCCAACTCATTAATTGCTCCTTTTCTGGCAATACGGCTGACTTCGGCGGCGGTGCGATGTACAGCACCGGTGCCAGCCTGGTCACGATGATCAACTGTACGCTTGCGCAAAACACGGCAGACTACGGAGGCGGAATCTGGACCGCGGGCGGTGCTGATGTGACCGGCTACAACTCCATTATCTGGGATAACAGCCCGACGCAGATCAAGGACTCGTCTCCGGCGGTAACGACGTTGCACGACTGCAACATCATGGGCGGCTGGAGCGGCCCGGGCACGAACAACATGAGCGAACCGCCGGTGTTCGTCGATCCGGCCAACGGCGACTACCGCCTGGCCCCCGACTCGCCCTGCATCAACCAGGGCGACGACTCCGCGCTGCCGCCGAACGTGAACACGGATCTTGACGGCAACCCCCGTTACGTCGGCCCCGCCGTGGATCTCGGACCGTTTGAATCGCAAGAAGCTGGGGGCGGGTCCTGCCCGTGGGATTTCAACGGCGACGGGCTCATCGGGATCACCGACTTCCTGTTCCTGATCGGGAACTGGGGAACGCCGGCGGCGGACACCGACGGCGACGGCGACACGGGGATCACGGACTTTCTGGCGCTGATCGGCAACTGGGGCGCGTGCCCGTAAACGCGCCCGGCCGCCGTCGACGCAGGCCCTAAGATTGGCCCGTGTCGCAGCGATGGCGCATACTCTGGCTGCTCTCGGCCGTGCAGCTGCTGGCCATGGGGCTGTGGTTCTCGGCCACGGCCGTGGTGCCGCAGCTCGCGACGGAGTTCGCGCTGGACGACGGCCGCCAGTCGTGGCTGACGATGAGCGTGCAGGTCGGCTTCGTGGCCGGGGCGCTTCTCAGTGCCGTCGCCAACCTGGCCGACCGGTTTCGCGCCGAGCACGTCATCGCGGCCAGCGCCGTACTCGGGGCCGCATGCAACGCGGCGATCACGCTCTCGGGCGACAGCTTCGCCGGCGTGGTGACCCTGCGGTTTCTCACGGGGTTCACCCTGGCCGGTGTCTACCCGCCCGGCATGAAGGTGATGGCCTCGTGGTTCGAGCGAGACCGCGGGCTCGCCATCGGCATGATGGTGGGCGCGATCACGGTCGGCTCGGCGGGACCGCACCTGCTCAACGCGGTGCCGCTATTCGGCGGTGAGCCGGGCGTTCCGCCCTGGCGCTCCGTGCTGCTGGTCGCTTCGGCCCTGGCGGCGGCGGGGGGGCTGATCGCCGCCACGCTGATCCGGTCCGGCCCGTCCCTTCCCGCCACGAGCCGGTTCAACTGGAGCTTCGCGGCCAGCGTGTTCACGCAACGCGGTCAGCGTCTGGCGAACTTCGGTTATCTGGGCCACATGTGGGAGCTCTACGCGATGTGGACGTGGGCGCCGCTGGCCCTGATCCTGAGCTACGAGGCGGCGGGCTGGTCCGGATCGGCGGCGCGGGCCGCGGGGTTCGCGACGATCGCCTGCGGCGGGCTGGGCAGCGTCGTCGCGGGGCGGCTGGCCGACGGCCTGGGACGGACCACGGTGGCCGGCGTCAGCCTCGCCGTCTCGGGGGCGTGCTGCCTCATCGCCGGGGCGCTGCTCGGTTCGCCGGGGCTGCTCACCGTCCTGTGCCTGATCTGGGGCTTCGCCGTCGTCGCCGACAGTGCGCAGTTCAGCACCGCCGTCAGCGAGCTGTCCGATCCGCGGTACGTGGGCACGGCGCTGACCATGCAGACGTGCAGCGGCTTTCTCCTGACCATGATCAGCATCCGGATCGTGCCGCTTCTCGTCGAGCACGCCGGCTGGTGGCTGGCGTTCGTCCTGCTCGCTCCCGGTCCCGTCTTCGGCATCGTGAGCATGGTGCGGCTGCGACGCCTGCCGGAGGCCAAGAACATGGCGTCCGGAAACCGCTGATCCGGCCGACCGAACCGGTCGATGACCATCCCGGGACCGCCGGCGGGGGAAGCGAGCATGTCAACGACCGATGTCGAGCGCCACGGAGCCTGGTTCTCGTCTCCCACGGCGGCCACCGCGTCGGACGTCGAGTTCGACGACGGACGCGGCGGGCTGCGTGCCGCGTTCATCAGCCTGCTCACGCTCGTCAACTTCCTGGTCCCCTTCGCCGCGGGTCTCTGGCTGGCCTATCGCGGGCACCGGATCGAGGCGGGCATCGGCATTGGTCTGGGCATCGCCCTGCCCTTCGTGTGGTCGGTCGCCGCCTTCTGGCCGACGACGTTGATCGCCTCGACGGTGACCCACCGCGGGCGGCAGCCGCATCCGGTCCTCGTGGTGCTCGTCTCGTTTGCCGCGGCCGGCTGGCAGTACTGCGTGATCGCCGCCTGGACCTTGGGCGTGTTCCTGTTCTTCGAAGGGCGCGCCTACCCCGCGATCGCGCTGCCCATGCTGGCCTGGGCCTACGGCACGGTGATGGGGCCGCTCTCCTACATGGCCAGCAAGGACCCGGGCCTCGACAGCGCGCCGAGCCTGGCCCTGATGTTCGCGTTCGTCGTGTGCCTCGTGATCGCGCTGATGTACCTGGCCAACGCGACCATGCAGACCACGGTCTGGTGTCTGGCCGCCCTGGCCGTCGGCGGGGCGCTGCTCAACGCCGTTCTGGCCGGGCGGGCCGCCGCCCGGCAACGCAAGGCCCGCCGGGTGCTGCCGGTCACGGACAAGGAGAGCGAGCTCGGCCGCGAGCTTCATCGCGCCCTCCGCGGCAAGCTCTTCGACTCGTGCAACTGAGAACACGCGCGGAGGGACTCGAACCCCCAACCCTCGGTTCCGAAGACCGATGCTCTATCCAATTGAGCTACGCGCGCTCTGGTGTGCGTGATTCTAACCGCGGATCGACGCGACGCGGTAGGGCTGCGGGCCGCGCGCAGAGAATCCACGCCCGGAGACCGCGGCGGCGGCTCAGCAGTCGCGCTTGAGGGGGTCGAACCGGCTCAGCGGCTTGCGGGAGCAGAGATGCTTGATCTCTGCAAACGGAACCGTCTCGTAGCCGATGCGATCAGTGACCGGCCGGTCGGATGGGCTTGGCGAGGTGAACACCTCGACGACCTTGATGGGTCCCATCCTCAGGAGGTCAACCGACCCCGGATCTTGAGGAGTGTCCATGGGAGAGCGTCCTTCCCCTACGGGTATCAACCTCAAGTATATAGCGGTGGGGGCCCGGATGCCGTCAAGAAATCCGGCCGCGGCTCACTCGACGCTGTCGTCGAGGCCCTCGTCGTCGTCCACCTCGCCCTCGGCGGTCACGGTCGCCTCCCGCAGGATGAGCCGCTTCTCGAGCAGCCGCGTGCCCCCGCAGATGGCCTGGAGGCGGTAGTCACCCGGCTCCGGAAAAACCAGCCGGGGCATCCCGAAGACCACCTGGGTGACGGCCAGGGGGTCCTCCAGGTTGACCTCCAGATCCAGTTTGACCACGGGATCCCGCTCCTCGTCCACGTCCACGATCCGCACCGTCAGCGGGGTGACGCCGTGGCCGCCGGTGACCTCCGTGTAGATGCACAGGCTCGGCGAGCGGACGGGGAACCGCGAGGCGTTGACGTTCGACACCAGGCCGATCAGCGAGTACTGCTGGGTGCGCGCGTCGACGATCACCTTCTCGCAAAGGAGCAGCGTCAGCACGATCGGGGCGACGGGTGACTGCTGTTCGGTCATATCGGGTCGAGCTTGCCGCGCGGGCCGGCGCGCGGAGCGAGGTGCCGTCCGGTCAGGACCCTATCGGCTCGTCCTGAGGCCGACCTGCCAAAAAGTCAGGTCCACTGGCCGATCAGGCGATTCCGGGCTAGTCTCGATGCTTTCTCGGAGGCATCCATGGGTCTGATGGACTCCAAACGCGGGCTCGTGGTCGGCATCGCCAACGACCACAGTTACGCGTACTTCATCGCCGAATCGCTGCTGCGTCACGGCGCCCAGTGCCTGTTCACGCACCTTCCGGGTGAGAAGATGCATCGCCGCTGCGCCAAGGCCGTCACGCAGCTCGGCGTCGAGGATCCCTGGCTTCAGTCCATGGATGCCGGATCCGACGACGATCTCGACCGCGTCTTCGACCAGGTGGGCAGCGACTTCGGATCGATCGACTTTCTCGTCCACTCCATCGCGTTCGCCGATCGTGACTGGCTCAAGGACGGCGCGTTCGCGGCCACGCCGCGGGTCGCGTTCACGCAGGCTCTCGACATCAGCGCGTATACCTACATGGCCATGGCCAACCGCGCGGCGCCGCTCATGGCCGAACGGGGCGGCGCCATGGTGGCCATGAGCTATTACGGTGCCGAGAAAGCCGTGCCGGGCTACAACGTCATGGGCGTGGCCAAGGCCGCGCTCGAGAGCGCGTCGCGGTATCTCGCTCACGAGCTCGGTCCACGCAACATCCGGGTCAACACGATCTCCGGCGGACCGCTGCGGACCATGTCGGCGCTGGCGGTGGGGGGATTCGGCGAGATCCTCGGCTGGGTCGAGAAGAAGGCCCCGCTGCGGCGCAACGTGACGGGCGCCGATGTCGGGGAGGCGGCGGTGTTCCTGCTGAGCGATCTTGCGTCGGGGGTCACCGGGCAGAACATCTTCGTGGATTGCGGCTACAGCATGATGGGCCTGTAGTCTCAGGGATCGAGCAGTCGATCGTCGAAGAGCCAGGGGCCCGGGTCGGCGAGATCGGCCGGTGCGACGAGCCGGTCGCGGACGCTGCTCACCAGCTCGGCGATACCCGTGCCGGCGAGGGCGCTGACGGCCACGTCGGCGTCGTCCCGCGATCCCAGGTCGCTCTTGCTGGCCACCCGCAGGTCCGGCTCGCGTTCCAGGAGGGGCCAGTCGTGCGTCGCGTCGGTCATGGCGATCACGAACTCGGCGCGGTGAAGGAGACGCCGGGCGAGCTCCACTGCGCGGCGCTCGATGTCATCGGCACCGTCACGCAGTCCGGGGGTGTCGTGTAGGTCAACGACGAGCCCGGCGAGCTCGAGGCGTCCCGACGTGAAATCGCGTGTCGTGCCCGCCGCATCCGCGGCAATCGACATGGAGCGGCCCAGAAGGACGTTGCTCAAAGTGCTCTTGCCCACGTTGGCCGGTCCGGCCAGGACGACCACGGGCGGATCGATGAGCCGATTCAGACGCCGCGCGCGTGCGCGGTCGGCCTCGGTCAGCGTTGGACGGTCGCGCCAGCGGAGGGGCTGGGCGAGCAGCAGGTCGACGGCGAGCGGGCTGGCCGCCCGCGTGACCGCGGCCAGGGCCAGCGCTTCGAATCGATCGCCGGCTTCGGGATAGACGACCTCGGCGGGCATGGCCGACGCCTCGCTCACGATGACGGCGCCGTGCTCGGCCAGCCAGGCCACGAGCCGTTGCACGACCCGCGGGCCGCCGTGGGGCATGACCTGGGCGAGATCCTCCGCCAACCGGACCGCCAGGCCTTCGTCGATGCCGTCGAGTCGCGTCAGCTTCGCCCGCCCCACGGGCCAGGCGTCGATGCCGGTGAGCGCCGACAGCAACCGCTCCACGTCGCCGACGAGCTGGAGGATGCCGATCGCGCCCGGCTGCCGCCCCGTGGCGGGCAGGACCCGGACGTCAGCCATCCGACCCTTCGACCTCGCCGCCGGCGAGGGCGTGTCGCGCGGCGGTGGCGATGCCCAGCAGGCTCAGGTCGGGCACGATGTTGTCCACGAGGCCCTCCTCGGCAAAGAGGACCTCGGCGTCACCGCCGGTGGCGATGATCTGGGGGTATGCGCCGTAGTCCTCGGCGTACAGCTCGGCGAGACGCTGGACCGCTCCGCGAATGCCGTGAAAGACGCCTTTGAGCATCGCCTGGGAGGTCGAGCGGCCGAACGCCTCGTCGTCGGGGGCGGCGAACGGCAGGTCCGGCAGCCCCGACGTGCGCTCGTGCAGTGCCGACATCTGCATGGTGGCGCCCGGAAAGATCGCCCCGCCGTGGAACGTCCCCTCCCCGTCCACAAAGTCGACCGTGACCGCGGTCCCCGCGTCGATGACGATGCACGCCTGCCGGATGCGGTCGTAGGCGGCGGCGGCATTGAGCAGCCGATCGATTCCGGTGATCGTCTCCGGGTCCAGACGGCGGCCGATCGGGACGGGAATGTCGTCGCCGACGTGGTAGACCTCGATCGACAGCTGGTCGCCGATCATGGCCTTCAGCGACCTCGCCACGCCGCCGTTGACCGAGGCGATGAGCACCATCGAGGACTCGCTCATTTCCTCCCACCATCGCAGCACGTGCTGCACGAGGTCGGGCAGCGCGTCGTTGTCGAAGGCCTTGGCTTCGCGGAGCTGGCCGTCGAGAAACTGGCCGATCCGGGTGCGGGTGTTGCCGACGCTGACGGCGATGAGGTTCAGTCCGCTCATACCGCCACCAGTGTAGGGAGCTACCATCAGGCGGAACACGCTCCCGCGGTGAAAGCATGCCCCAGGACTCCCCCAACCCGGCCACGCCGCCCCCGCCCGGCCGGCGTTACGTGCCCGTGGTCGGCCCCCGCCTCAAGAAGCTGCTGACGCTGGTCTTCGGTCTCTTCGCCGTGCTCACCGTCAACTCGATCTACCTGGCGACCGTGTCCCTGGTCCAGTGGTCGACGGGACGGATCTACGAGAACTACTTCTACCAGTGGATGTTCCTCGGCCACCTCGTGCTGGGCCTGATGATCGTGCTGCCGGTGGTCCTGTTCGGGGCATTTCACCTGCGTAACGCGTGGACGCGGCCCAACCGGCGGGCGGTGCGGGCGGGGCTGGCGCTGTTCACCACAAGCCTGATCGTCCTCGCCACCGGCATCCTGCTCACACGCGCCTTTGTCGATCTGCGTCAGGCCGAGCTGCGGGCCGCGTTGTACTGGGCGCACGTGGTCAGCCCCCTCGCGGTGGTGTGGCTGTTCGTGCTGCACCGTCTGGCCGGCCGGCGCATCCGGTGGCGGACGGGTCTCGCCTGGGGAGGGGTGGCGGCGGCCTTCGCGATGGTGATGACCCTTCTGCACGCACAGGACCCGCGTCAATGGAACGTGGCGGGGCCCGTCTCCGGCGAGCAGTACTTCTTCCCGTCCCTGTCACGCACGGGCTCCGGGAACTTCATTCCCGCCCGCACACTGCTCAACGACGCCTACTGCCGCGAATGCCACGCCGATGCGCACCGCCAGTGGCTGCACAGCGTGCACCACTTCAGCTCCTTCAACAATCCGGCGTACGACGCGTCCGTGCGGGAGACGCGGCGGGTCCTGTTCGAGCGTGACGGGAATGTCCGGGCGTCGCGGTTCTGCGCGGGCTGCCACGACCCGGTGCCGTTTTTCAGCGGCGAGTTCGAGGATCCCCGATTCGACGACCCGCAGTACGACCTCGCCGCCGACCCGCTGGCGTCCGCGGGCATCACGTGCACTGCCTGTCACGCCATCACGCACGTCAACTCGGTGCGGGGCAACGCCGACTACACGATCGAGGAGCCGATCCACTACCCGTTCGCCTTTGCCGACAACGAGGTGCTCCGCTGGATCAACCGGCAGCTCGTCAAGGCCAAGCCGGGCTTCCACAAGCAGGTCTTTCTCAAGCCGCTGCACACCACCGCCGAGTTCTGCGGCACCTGCCACAAGGTCCACCTGCCCCAGGAGCTCAACGGGTACAAGTTCCTCCGCGGCCAGAACCACTACGACGCGTACCTGCTCAGCGGGGTCTCCGGTCACGGCGTGAGCAGCTTCTATTACCCGCCCAAGGCCGAGCACAACTGCAACGGATGCCACATGCCGCTCGCGGCGTCGGACGACTTCGGGGCCAAGCGTTTCGAGCTCGATCCTGCCGGCGACCTCTTTGGCGAGCTGACGATCCACGATCACCAGTTCCCGTCGGCCAACACCGCGGTGCCGGCCCTCGTCGGCATGCCGCCGTGGGTGATGGAAGCCCACCGGGCATTTCTCGAGGGCGTGATGCGCGTGGACGTCTTCGGCGTCAAGGAGGACGCGACGATCGAGGGGTCGCTGTCGGCTCCGCTGCGTCCGGTCGTGCCGGCGTTGCGGCCCGGCCGCCGCTACCTGCTGGAGACGGTCATTCGCACGATGAAGATGGGGCACGTCTTCACCCAGGGCACGGCGGACTCCAACGAGGTCTGGCTGGACGTTACGGTGACCGCCGACGACCGCGTGATCGGGCGGAGCGGCGGGATCGGCCCCGACGGCGAGGTCGATCCGTGGTCTCACTTCGTCAACGCCTTTGTGCTGGACCGCGAGGGCAGACGCATCGACCGCCGCAACGCCCAGGACATCTTCGTGGCCCTCTACGACCACCAGATCCCGCCGGGAGCCGCCGACGTCGTGCACTATGCGTTCGAGGTGCCCCTCGACGCGACGGGATCCGTCACCGTCGACGTGAAGCTGCAGTATCGCAAGTTCGACACGACGTACATGCGGTTCTTCGAGGGCGATCGCTTCGACGGCAACGATCTGCCGATCACGACGCTGGCCGAGGACCGGGTGACGTTTCCCCTGAGCGACAGCGTCGAGGCGTCGACGGCAGGCGTCGAATCGTCGATCCCCGCCTGGGAGCGGTGGAACGACTACGGGATCGGCCTGCTGCGCAAGGGGGAGCTGGGGGCCAACAAGGGCGAGCTGCGTCAGGCGGAGGCGGCCTTCGCCCGGGTCGAGGAGCTCGGCCGCGCCGACGGGGCGCTGAACCGCGCCCGGGTGTACATCAAGGAAGGCCGCCTGGCGGAGGCGGTGGAGGCGCTGGCACTGGCCCGCGACCTCGGCGCGCCGCCGTGGTCCGTGGCGTGGTTCACGGGCATCGTCAACAAGCAGAACGGCTTTCTCGACGAGGCGATCGAGAGCTTCCGGTCGCTGCTGCACATGGACACCGCCGAGACCCGCCGGCGTGAGTTCGATTTCTCGCAGGACTACCGGCTGCTCAACGAGCTGGGCCAGACGATCTTCGAGCGGGCCAAGCAGGAGCGCGGGCCGAAGCGGATCGTCCTCCGCCGCGAGCTGCTTCTGGAGGCGCTGGCCTCATTCGAGCGGGTGCTCGAGCTCGATCCCGAGAACGTGACGGCGCATTACAACCTCGCCCTGCTCCACGATCAGCTCGGCGATGCCGAGGAGGCTGACCGCCACCACCGCCTGCACGAGACGTACAAGCCCGACGACAACGCCCGCGATCGGGCCGTCGCCGCCGCCCGCATCAGGTACCCCGCGGCCAACCACGCGGCGGAGGCGGTCGTGATCTATGATCTGCAGCGGCACGGGGCCTACGAGCTGTCACCGCCGCCGGAACGAGTTGCCCGCAATGAGTGATCCCGAAATCCCGGCCCCGCCGCCGGCCACGCTCGAAGAGGAGCTCGTCCCCGAGGACGACACGATCATCGGTCGGGCGTTTGTGTGGTCGCTGATCATCTTCGCCGCCATCGGGCTTGTCACCGGCGTCGGCCTGTGGCTTGTCAGCCGCCCCGCGGACGTGCTGCCGCCCACGCCGGCGGTGGCGGTGCCGCCGCTGCCCAGGATGCCGACCGCGGATCCTCCCAACGTCCGTTTCACCGACATCACAACGGGGGCGGGGATCGATTTCGTGCACGTCAACGGGGCCGCCGGCGACAAGCTGCTGCCGGAGACGATGGGCGGAGGCTGCGCGTTTCTGGACTACGACGGCGACGGCGACCAGGATGTGCTTCTGGTCAACTCCACCCACTGGCCGGATCACGGCCACGAGGGGCCGCCGGCGACCATGGCCCTCTACGCCAACGACGGCACGGGCCACTTCGACAACGTGACGGTCGCCGCCGGCCTCGACGTGTCGTTCTACGGCATGGGGGCGGCCGTCGGCGACGTTGACAACGACGGCGACACCGATGTGTTCCTGACGGCGGTGGGGTCGAACCATCTGTTCCTCAACGACGGCGGGCGGTTCGAAGACGTGACGTCGGCCGCCGGCGTGGCGGGCGACCCGCGCGAGTGGAGCACGAGCGCCGGCTTCGTCGATCACGACGGCGACGGCGATCTTGATCTGTTCGTCTGCAACTACGTGCTTTGGTCACGCGACATCGACATCGCCGTGGACTTCCGGCTGACCGGCCTCGGCCGTGCCTACGGCCCTCCCACCAACTTCCAGGGCACGTTCCCGTGCCTGTACCGCAACGACGGCGACGGGACCTTCACCGACATCTCCGCCGGCAGCGGCATTCAGGTCACCAACCCCGCCACCGGCGTCCCCGTGGCCAAGGCGCTGGGCGTCACCTTCGTCGACATCGGAGGTGACGGTCGCATGGACATCTTCGTGGCCAATGACACGGTGCGGAACTTCGTCTTCAGAAACAAGGGAGCGCTGAACCCGCGTTTCAGCGAGACGGGAACGGCCATCGGGGCGGCCTACAGCAGCATGGGCGGCGCGACGGGGGCGATGGGTATCGACGCGGCCCACTATCGCGTCGAGTCGGACGCGCTCGGATTCGCCATCGGCAATTTCGCCAACGAGATGACCTCCCTGTACGTCTCGCAGAACGACCCCTGGCTGTACACGGACGAGGCGATCGGCGAGGGCATCGGCGCTCCGAGCCGCCTGGCCCTGAGC
>JBFGEG010000111.1:0-10805 GCA_041580235.1 Phycisphaerales bacterium | reverse complement strand
TCAAGGCGAAGCTCGCCGAGTTCGCCGGTGTCCGCGACATCGCCGACGATTCGTCATTGGGTCAGCGCGAGGTGCACGTGCAGCTCAAGCCGGGGGCGGCCGGGCTCGACCTGACGGTGGCCGACGTGGCCACGCAGGTGCGCGGCGCGCTGTACGGCCTGGAGCCGCACGTCTTCTCGGCGCAGCGTGAGGACATCAAGGTCCGGGTCCGCCTGGACGAGCGGTCGCGGGGCAGCCTCTACGCGATCGAGAACATGTACGTCATCACGCCCGCCGGCCAACGCGTGCCGCTGGGCGAGGTGGCCGACGTCGTCGAGAGCACGGCGTACTCGAGCATTCATCGCGTTGACCGCAAGCGGGCCACGACGGTCACCGCCGACACTGCGCCGTGGGCCAACCCCGAGGAGATCATGGCCGAGATGGGCCCGGAGCTGGAGGCGCTCAAGCGGGAGTACGCCGGTGTGGGCATCGACCTCGGCGGCCGCCAGCGCGAGATGAAGCGGGCCTTCGGGTCGCTTCCGCTGGGGTTCATGGCGGCGTGCGTGCTGATCTACATCATTCTGGCCTGGACCTTCGGCAGCTATCTCCAGCCGCTGGCACTGATGCTCGCCATTCCGTTCAGCGTCGTCGGCGTGATCGTCGGCCACCTGGTCATGGGCTACCAGATGACCTTCCTGAGCCTGATCGGCTTCGTGGCCCTCAGCGGCATCGTCGTCAACGACTCGCTGATCCTGGTCGACTTCTTCAACAAGAAGCGGCGCGATGGCGCCAAGCTGCGCGAGGCGCTGATCGCCGCCGGCCGCGAGCGGCTGCGGCCGATCTTTCTCACGACGATCACGACGATTCTGGGGCTCATGCCCCTGATGCTGGAGCAGTCGTTCCAGGCCAAGTTCCTGATCCCGATGGCGATCTCGATCTCGTTCGGGCTGGCCAGCGCCACCGTCCTCATCCTCGTGGCGCTGCCGTGCATCATCGTCATCCTCGACGACGTCAAGGCGTCGATCTACTACCTGTGGAAGGGTCGCCGCCGCCCCTTCGACCCCGGGCGCACCGACCCCGTTCTCACCCATGAAGCGCTGACGGAATAGACCACTTTGCTTGGAAACGCACGACAACGCCGGCGAGCTTCCAGACGAAGCCCGCCGGCTGTCGTGTGTGGCGCGGAAGTCAGTGGCTGGCGGACCGCACCTCGACCTCGACCTTACGGGCGATCACCATGTCCAAAGTGCCGCCGGCACCGGCCTCGCCCTTGGCCTGAGAGAGACGCTCCAGCGTCGCGGGCGCGCCGTTGATGCTGACGATGATGTCGCCCTTGAGAAGCCCGGCATCCTTCGCGGCGCCGCGAGAGGAGACGTTGGTGACCGTGATGCCCTCACCGGACCCGAGACCCAGCATCATTCGCTGCTCCGAGGAGGGGCGGCCGTAGTTGATGCCGATCACCAGGCGGCCCTGAGCCCGCGGCTGCGGGGCGTCGGGCGGCATGAGCACGGCGTCGATGAGATGGATCACGCCGTTGGCGGCCCGCAGATCGTTGACGATGACGTTCGCGTCGTTGACCTGAAGCCGTCCGGCGGACAGTCCGAACCGCACGGGATCGCCCTGCACGGTCGATGCCTTGCCGGCCGCCAGCGCCTTCACGGCGGACACTCGGCCCGGCACGACGTGGTACTTGAGGATCACGCCGAGCAGTTCGCGGTTCTGCGGCTGCAGCAGACGCTGAAGGGTCTGCTCCGGCACGCGACCGAACGCCTCGTCGGTCGGGGCGAGAATCGTGATCGGCCCCTCGCTGGCCAGCACCTCGTCGAGGTCCGCGGCCTGGAGTGCGGCCTGCAGCAGCGAGAGCTGGCCCGCCTTGGCGCCGGCGGAGACGAGCACGCCCAGGTTCGGCACGAGCACGGTGTCGATGACGTGGATGACACCGTTGGTGCAGGCCACGGTCGCCGTCACCTTGGCATCGTCGACCAGGACATCCCGGCGGTCCTGGCGGATCCTGAGGGGTCGGCCGCCGACCGTCTCGGTCCCATCCGCGGCGACCAGCCGCTCCAACGGCACGCGGCGGCCCGCGATGACGTGATAGGTCAGGATGGCCGTGAGCTCGTCACGGGCCTCGGGCTGCAGCAGGGCCTCGCGGAGGCCGGCGGGGATCTTCGCGAACGCCTCGTCCGACGGGGCGAAGACGGTGAAGGGCCCGTCGCCCTGGAGCGTCGACACCAGATCCGCGGCCCCCAGGGCGGCCACCAGCGTCGTGAACGTGCCGCTGGAGACTGCGGTCTCGACGATGTCCTGGGTCTGACCCAGGGCGGCGGGCGTGCCGAGGCTCAACGTGAGCACGAGCAGGGACGAGAGGGACAGCGAACGCTTCGTGTGCAGGGGCATCGTGAAGTCTCCTGGCGGCGCGGCGGCGCCTTGTTGGCCTGTGAGTTGAATCGCGACGGCTTGAAATCCGCTGCGAACAACCGAGGCTTCGACCCTCGGCACGCGGCGGATTCAGCCGGGCGGTGATTTCGGCGACCCACCAGTGTGGCTGGCGGTGGGGCGGCGTGCCTGGGCCACTTGCATGGGATAGAGACGCATGCACCGTCGGTCACAAGTCGGGGCCGTCGAGCCAGACGCTGATCAGCACAGTCGGCACCCGACAGATGTCGCCATCGACGACGTAGACGAGATCCTCGCCGTCGGGTGACAGCACCACGCTCCATCCGTACGGGATGGGAAGCCGCGCCGGCTCCGTCCACACGCCGTCCCGGCGGAAGGCGACAAACACCCCGGTCCGTTGCGGCGCGTCATCGACGGCCCGCGTGAAGATGATCCGGCGCTCCTCCGTGTCGACCCACGCCCCGAACTCCACGCCGTCCGGCGTGTTGATCGGGGCCGCCAACGCGGTCACATCGCTGACCGAGCCGTCGCGCAGGACGCCCCTGAACAGGTCACCGTCGCGGTGAAAGTACAGCGTCCCGTCGGTAAGCAGGCGGAAGTAGCTGCCCATCAGGCCCTCGCTCTCCGTGAGGTCGATCGGGTCCGACCACCCGTCGCCGGTCCGTTGCGTGACCAACACCCGGGCTCCGGCGAGCGAGTCGTCCCGCGTGCAGTAGATGATTTGCTGTCCGTTCTCCGAGAGCGCCGCGTTGTACATGGTCTCGGCAAAGGGCACGGGCTCCGGTTCGCGCCACGCGCCGTCCCGCCAGCGTGCCAGGTAACCGCGCTGCGTCTTCCAGTCGTCTTCATAGCGGGTGAAGAGCACGGTCTTGCCGTCCGGCGTGAACGTCAGGGTGTTCTCACCCGAGCCGCGGAGGGCGACCACGCCCGGCGCAAACGGGATCGGCAGGATCTCCGTCGACGGCTCCACGGGCCCCGATGTCGCCGGCGGGCGGGGCCGCGTCGTGGTGGCGTACTCGATGGAGCGCTGGTCGATCGCGATCAGGGCACCGTCTCGATGGACGAGCCGCCGGGTCCAGTGACCGTGCTCGTCCGTGGCGAGGATCTCCAACCGTGTCTCACGCCGGGCCTTCCCGTCGAGCCGCCGCCATGTGCGCTGCAGCTCGTTGCCGGAATCGTCGTAGCGGTAGACCTCCTCGCTGTACTTGCGCTGGCTGCGCGGCGCGAAGTACTCCTGGAAGATCTCGCGCCCTGCCGCATCGAGATACTGCCGCAGCTGGCGCCGGGGCTTGTCGCCGTGTTCGGCGTAGAGCACGTCCTGAATGCGTCCGTCCGACGACGTGACGTACAGTTCGGTCAGCGGAAGCAGCTGGTCGGCGCTCCAGTACGCCGCCCGGTCCGGGGCGAAGCCGTCCGTCAGGTAGATGCCGACCCAGATCAGCCGCGGCGTGCCGTCGGCGTCGCGCTGCTCCCACCGCAGCGGGCGGCCTCGATCGTCCGCGTGGACGATCCGGGTGCTTTGCAACACGCCTCGCACGACGCCGCCGCCGTCGTCGAGACCGGCGGCGTACCGCCGCTCCGTCGATTGCAGCGGCACCGGGGTCTCCGAGGCGGCAACGGCCGGGAGTCCCAGGAGAGCAGCGATCGTACCGAACGTCACGGTGAGTCGAGCGTGCACGGGTGATTGGCTCCTGTCGTGTGAGCGCTCACAGTATCAACGTCGTGACCAGAACGGCTCGAGCGGACCAGGCGCCGGTGCGCAGCCAGTTGGTTCGCACCAGCCGGCGGTGCGATGGTGTGTCGAACTCCCGCGAGAGCTTCTCGTGAAGCGGAACCTGTAGAGCGAAGGTCGAGCCCCAGATGACGACCAGCAGGCCCGCCGACAGCCAGGCGGCGATGGTCTGCAGGCGGCTCAGGGAATCGGCGTTTCCGTCCCCGCCGTGGGCGAGAACAAGAACGACGGCAGCGCTGACGACCTCGATGAGCATGGCGGGGGCCACGACGTACGACGTGAGCCGTTGGTGAGACCGCTCATAGCTCAGCCACTCGGGCCGTCCGACCCGGGCCATGAGGGGGTAGTGCACGATCTGGACGAACCAGATGACGCCGGTCATGAACCACGTCGCGATCGCCTGCAGCAGGATCAGGTCGGCGAGGGCGGTCATCTCTGCGGCATCTCGCAGGCGAAGCTCTGATAGTCGGGCCGATCGGAAGCACGTTGATGGCGGAACATCCGGACCAGGCGTCCATCTCTGATCACGAACGCTCCGGGCATCTGGAAACCGTCGCCGGCCGGAAGCCCCAAGCCATGGCCCCGCAGCAGCGCCATGACGCCCCGGAAGAGGACCCGTGGCCCGAACAGCTGCATGAAACCGCCCCGACGCAGCTCCAGGGCGCGGTACGCGATGCGGTCGGGATCGCTGAACCACGACGCCGACTCAAGGCCGTATGTGCGACCGAGTCTGGCGTTCTGCTGGTCGTCGGACATGGTCACGACCGCAATCCGGTAGCCCCTGTCTCGAATGAGGTTCTGCTTCCGGGAGAGATCGTCGAGGGTCTCGCGACAGAACGTGCAGCCGGCGTGCCGCAGAAGCACGACCAGGGCGGGCTGGCCTTCCGTGAGCGACCGAAGATCCCGGCCGTGCTGGTCCACGAGAGACTCCATGGCCGTGTCGAGGCTCGGCGCGGGCCCCGACGGCAGCTGACCGCGACTGCGCGCCGCGTCCCAGAGCATCATGCCGAACGGGATCCACCAGACGAGATCGTTCGTGAGGATCGTGATCGCAAAGACAGGAGAGAACGTGCCCCTGGCGAAGGCCAGCGCGAATCCGATCGGTCCCAGGATCTTGCCGAGCAGACCCACCAGCACGATGGGCCAGTGCGTGCGATGGTCGCGAGCCGCAAGGAGATACGCGACGCCGTAGACACCGACGACCATCCCGACGCACTGCCAGATCTCCGGATACTGCATGCGTTGCATGCCCGCGAGGTCGAACAGGGCGTTCGGCGCGGCAACGACGACGGCGCCCCAGACGAGGTTGTAGACGCCGGCGGCCTGCAGCCACCGGGTTGCCCACAGAGGTGATGGTTGGTGCTCCGGTCCCACAAGTCGTTGACCCGTGACTCTCCTTCGACGCCGATGCCCGCCTGGATGCGATTCAGCTGAGCCCGGCGGCGGGTCGAGCCGGGGATTCAGCGCTTGAAACTGATCCTACCGGCAGCCGGTCGTGTGCGGCGGGGTCGTCTCAGCCCGGTGACATCAGAGCACATCGCGACTCGCGAGCACGTCCGCGACGCTTCCCCTCGACGCGACCAGTCCTCATGGTGCCGGATTGGTGGCGACCGGCGGCGGCGCGAAGCCCAGGTCGTTGGCGACCTCGGTCGCGACCTCGGCCGCGATCACCATGTGATCGATCCGGGGCTCGTCGGTCGGGTTGGAACCCCCGAGAATGCAGTAGCCGTCAACACGCTGCCCCGCCCACTCGAAGGTCAGGATCCGCGCCAGGTGGACACGCATGAGCCATTCCGGGACGGGCTCGTTGACGCGCTTGAATCGAAACCAGATCGCGGGGTAGACCTCGAGACCGGTCTCGGCCTTGACCTCGAGGGCGCGTTTGAGCAGCCGCTCGTAGATCTCCCAGGACTCCTCGAAGGTCAGGCAGTTGTCCGGAAGATCGTTGCCGGCGTCCTGCTGTGGCCCGTGGCCGTGGTCGAGCTCGACGGGGCACTGAACCCACATCGAGGGGCTGGTGGCCTCGACAAGCAGATGCAGGCTGTACTCCAGGGCGGCGATGAGCGGATCCTGCTCCGGTCTCTTGCGGAGCATGTTGTGGAGGATGATCGGGTTGCCCGGGCGCATGGCCCGCGTGGCCTCGATCAGCGTCACGTACTGAAGGTACCGGCGAACGATCTGCTCGAGCGTGTAGTCGTCGGGGTGCCGGAACTCGTCCCACAACTCGTAGTCGAGCCAGATGGGTCCGCCGAACCACGGCGGCACGCCGTTGAGGTAGGCGGTGCACTCCGGCCGCTGGCCCGGGGTCCAGATCTTCTGCGCGTACGTCTCGAGGTTGATGTCGTCGGCGTACTCGTCGTAGTACCGGTGCTTGGTCATCAGCGGCGTCGCCCCGATTCCCCATTGTTCGGCGACGTTCCACGCCTCCGGCGTGCGGCAGTGGGAGTCGTAGATGGTGAAGGGGCCGATGGGGACGGGGTAAAGATTCGGGGCATCGTCGGGGTCGGCAATCTTCGCCGTGTCGAGCTGGATGTCGTCGGGAGTTGAGAGGGCCGGGGCCGGCGCGATCAACGCCGCCACCAACGCCGCCAGAGCCCACCATCGCGCGTTCCGCTGCATGAGAAGTCTCGATTCAGGCACAGGCCCATGCTAACCGTCGAGTACTCGCTCGCCTGAACGGGTGGCCTTTCCGCTCCGGCCTGTTCTTGCACGAATGGGCAAGCGATGCTCGCTCACCCACTGGACCGCGGGCCTGGAATCGCACGGGCCGGCACCTGGCCCCATCAGCACGCCACGCGAGCACCGATCCGGTGCGCGCCGGCTCCTAGAATGCGGGGTATACTCGGACCCGCTGCCTGTTACGCCAGGGCCCCTGTGGGGGACCGGGCGGCTCCGCTAAGGATCGCACGCCCCGGATGGAGGTCATCAAGGGAATTCCGGTATCGCCCGGTGTCGTCATCGGGCGGGCGTTCGTCCTCGACGACGCCGTGCGTCACATTCCCTATCGATCCGTGCGGGCGGAGGACGTCACGCACCAGCACGAGCGGCTCACCCACGCCCTGGAGCAGGCGATCGAGGAGCTGGAGCAGGACCGGGACCGGGCCGCCAGCGAGCTGGGGCCGGAGCCCGCGAAGATCTTCGAGTTCCACCTGGGCCTGCTGCGGGACCCGACCCTCGTCAAGCACATCAACGACCGTATCGAATCCGACAGTGTGACCGCGGAGTACGCGGTCTCCGAGGAATTCCACAAGCTCACGGCGCGGTTCCGGGCCATGGACAGCGAGGTCTTTCGCCAGAAGACCAGCGACGTGCTCGACCTGGACCGGCGGATCCTCAACAAGCTCATCGGCGAGTCCGAGGACCGGCTGGCCCGGCTGACCGAGCCGGTGGTGCTCGTGGCCCACGACGTGACCCCCACGCGGGCCGCGGCGATCGACCGGAAGAAGGTGACCGGGATCACCGCCGATTCCGGCGGCCGCACCAGCCACGCGTCGATCATGGCGGCCGCCCTGGGCATCCCCGTCGTCGTGGGATGTCAGCACGTCACCGAGCACGTTGACGACGGCGACCAGATCATCATCGACGGCAAAAACGGGCTCGTCATCATCCGGCCCGACCGCCAGACGCTGGAGCAGTACGAGCAGGACATCAAGCGCATCGACACGTTCGAGCTCGCGCTGCGTCAGGCAGCTCCGCTGGAGCCGGTGACCCTCGACGGAACACGCATCTACCTGATGGGCAACATCGAGTTCCCTCACGAGATCGCCGAGATCCACGCCAACAACGGCGACGGTGTCGGCCTGTATCGAACCGAGTACCTGTATATCACGAGCCAGACGGAGCCGACCGAGGAGCAGCACTACGAGGCGCTGAAGTGCTCGATCGAGCTGCTCAAGGGCAAGCCCCTGACCATCCGGACCCTCGACCTCGGGGCCGACAAGAAGACGCAGGAGAGGGCCGAGGAGCCGGAGCGCAACCCCTTCCTGGGCCTCCGCAGCATCCGCTACTGTCTCCAGAACCTGCCGCTGTTCAAGACGCAGCTGCGGGCGATCCTGCGGGCGTCGACGCTGGGCCCGGTCAAGATCATGTTCCCGCTCATCTCCACGTCGATGGAGCTGCGGCAGGCCAAGATGATCCTCAACGACGTCAAGGAGGAGTGCCAGGAGGAAGGCGTCAAGTTCGATCACGACATCCCCGTGGGCATCATGGTCGAGGTGCCCTCGGCGGCCCTCATGGCGTCCAGCCTGGCCCGCGAGGTGGCGTTTTTCTCCATCGGCACCAACGACCTGATCCAGTACACGCTGGCCGTGGACCGCGGCAACGAGCGGGTGGCCAACCTGTACTCCGCCGCCCACCCCGCGGTGCTGCAGCTGATCCGAGGCGTGGTCCGCACGGGCCGGCGTTTCAAGGTTGAAACCAGCCTTTGTGGAGAGATCGCCGGTGAGGTGGAATACACTATGTTGTTGATCGGGATGGGCCTGCGGACCCTTTCTCTGGTTCCCAGCCAGATTCCGCATGTGAAGCGGGTTATCAGATCGGTCGATATAAAGGACTGCGAGCAGCTCGCCCGAAAGGTCGGCTCGTTCGATTCAGAACGCCAGGTGCTGAATTACCTGCGCGAAGAAGTCAGAAAAGTGCTTCCCGAGATGAGCTGATTCTCTCGGGGGGTGAACAACGAAACACTGGTTTCGGGCCGCAGGCCGCCTTCAACCGCCGCCGCCGCCCGAGGCCGCCGACGAGCCACCTCGTTTCAGCATGCAAAGGATGCATCAGGGTAAGGGCACACACCCCCCGCCGGACACGGCGGGCGCGGTGATGCCGCGCCCGGTGAAGCTCGTCGGAATGCTGGAGACATTCCAACGTGTCAACGACCAAGAAACAGACCACCGCACCCGAGGTGATGGTTGTCAACGATTCACCCGGCGAGGAATGCCGGGTCGCGATCATGCAGGACAACCATCTCGAAGAGCTCTTTTCCGAGCGCACCGCCACCGCGACCAACGTCGGCAACATCTATAAGGGTCGCGTCACCAACGTCGAGCGGGCCATCCAGGCCGCCTTCGTTGACTACGGGGAGGGCCAGGCGGGCTTCCTGCACATCTCCGATCTCCACCCGCGGTATTTTCCCGGCAGCAAGGTGACCGAGCGGGTGGGAAAGAAGATCCCGCGGCGGTCGCGGCCGCCCATCCAGGACGCGCTGCGCCGCGGCGACGAGGTGCTGGTGCAGGTCCTCAAGGAGGGCATCGGCACCAAGGGCCCCACGCTCACCAGCTACCTGTCCGTGCCGGGCCGGCTGCTGGTCATGATGCCCGACATGGACCGCGTGGGCGTCTCCCGCAAGGTCGAGGACCCCGACAAGCGCCGCGAGATGCGCCAGATCCTCGACACGCTGGACCTGCCCGACAACTTCGGCTTCATCCTCCGCACGGCCGGATTCGACAAGAGCAAGACCGACCTCAACCGCGACGTCGCGTACCTCACGCGGCTCTGGAAGGTGATGGAGAAGCGGATCAAGGAGGTCGGCGCACCCTGCGAGCTCTACACGGAGAGCGATCTCTTCGTGAGGACGATTCGCGACGTCCTGCGTCCGTCCATCGAGGCGATCGTGGTCGACAGCCAGCAGGCGTACGACCGGGGGATGGCCCTGCTGCGGGTCGTCGCTCCTCGGTCGGCGACCAGCCTCGTGCGCTACCGTGGCAAGGCGCCGATCTTCCATACCTTCGACATCGAGCGGCAGATCGACCTCATTCACCACCGCGAGGTGCCCCTGCCCTCGGGCGGCAAGCTCGTGATCGACCAGACCGAGGCCCTCGTGGCGATCGACGTCAACTCCGGCCGCAGCCGCGGCGCCCGCGACTCCGAGACCAACGCCTACGAGACCAACTGCGAGGCGGTGGACGAGATCTGCCGCCAGCTGCGTTTGCGTGACCTTGGCGGGCTGGTCATCAACGACCTCATCGACATGCACGCGGCGCGTCACCGCCGCGAGATCGAGGAACGCTTCAAGCAGGGGCTCGCCCGCGACCGGGCCCGCACCACGATGCTCAAAATCAGCGAGTTCGGCATCGTGGAGCTCACCCGGCAGCGCATGCGGCCGAGCCTCCGCAAGAGTCACTTCATGCCGTGCTCGCACTGCGACGGTCACGGCGAGATCAAGACACCGGAGTCAGTCGGCTCCGACGCCACCCGGCACGCGAGCTACCTTGTGCAGTTCGATCGCGTCCGGCGGCTGGAGATCGTGTGCTCGCCCCGCGTGGCCTCGGTTCTGCTCAGCGCCAAGCGCCGCGAGCTGGTGCACCTCGAGGACGACACGGGCAAGAAGATCGACGTGCGGGTGAGCGACGCCATCGCCGTGGATCGCGTGGACTTCTACGCCTACGACGAGCGCAACGCCGACGTGGACGTGGCCAAGCTGCCGTCGCCCCAGCCGCCCACGATCAAGGAGCTGCTGACCGCGGAGCGCGAGCCGGAGCCCGCGGCCGAGGCCGCCCCCGCCACCGGCAAGAAGCGGCGCCGCCGCCGCAAGTCCGCCCCCGCCGACGGTGCGTCGCTGGCAATGGCCGTCGCCGGCGATCTCGAGCCCCCGGACACCGAGCCGCAGAAGAGGGAAGAGGCCGAGCGGCCCTCCCGGCGTCGCCGACGAGGACGAAAGAAAACGGCCGAGAGAGCGGCCGCCGCTTCGGCCCCCGCGGCCGCC
>JBFGEG010000110.1:0-10837 GCA_041580235.1 Phycisphaerales bacterium | reverse complement strand
TGTCGGGGCCGTGCTCCAGGAGCCGCACGTGTGGGCCACGCTGACCGAGCACGACCAGATCGTCTTTCACGACAACGACTTCGAAGTCTTCATCGATCCCGACGGCGACACGCGGCAGTACTACGAGATCGAGGTCAACGCCCTCAACACGATCTTCGACCTCTTCCTCGTGAAGACCTACATCGACGGCGGCCCGGCCCTTCACGACTGGGATCTCGACGGTCTCGAGACCGCTGTCGACATCCAGGGCACGCTCAACGATCCGACCGACACGGACACGGGCTGGACGGTGGAGATGGCGCTGCCGTGGGCGGGACTGAAGCCCCCCGAAGGTGCCCCTGCCCCGCCGCGGCCCGGCGACGTCTGGCGAATCAACTTTTCGCGTGTGCAGTGGCAGCACCGCGTGGTCGACGGGCGTTACGAAAAGCTCCCCGACACGCCCGAGAACAACTGGGTGTGGACGCCGCAGGGCGTGATCAACATGCACCTGCCGCAGCACTGGGGCTTTGTCGAGTTCACCGGACCCTGAGCGAGGCGATCTGAAACGGCCGCAGCTGCAGTGACGTCGTCGACGCCGCGTGGGTGAATCCCGCCGCGTTCATCGGCCGCTCCAGCAGGTCGACAGGCTCCACCGCGCTGACCGGCAGCCCCCACTCGATCGTGACGCGGCCGCGGCCGCCGTGCGTCTCGACCAGCCGCAGGATCAGACCGTCGCCGTCCTCGGCCCGCTTGAGGGCCGAGACGACGATGCCCGCCGCGCCGTCGGTCGCCAGGCGAACCGGCGCCCACTCGCGGAGCCCGCCCGACTGCCCCGGTGCCAGCGGGTGGGCACGCATCGGCGTGTTGAGCGCGTGCGCCTCGCGATCGACGCCGGCGGCCCGCCAGTCGCCGCCGTGGGGCATCAGGCTGTAGGTGAACCGGTGCCCTCCCACGTCGGCCCGCGGATCGGGCAGCCTGGTGCTGCGCAAAAGCGTCAGCCCCATGACGTCGTCCTCGCAGGAGTGACCGTACCGGGCGTCGTTGAGCAGGGCCACCCCGAACCCCGGCTCCGAGAGGTCCATCCACGTGTGGGCGCACACCTCGAACGCCGCCTGCTCCCATGTCGTGTTGCGGTGGGTGGGCCGTTGCAGGTGCCCGAACTGAGTCTCGAAGGTCGCCTGCCGCGCGCGGACGCCGACGGGAAAGTACGCCCGCAGCAGACGCCGGCTCTCGTGCCACTCGATCTGCGTCTCGATGTCGAGCCGCGGCGAGCCCGCGCACAGCACGAAGCGCTGGGTGATGCGGCTCTCGCGCCCCAGCGGCCGCGTCACCTCGATCGCCGCCCGCAGCGGGCCCGTCTCGACCGCACGCCACTGGTCGGCGTCGCCGTCGACGGGCTCGGGCGTGCACACGTACTCGGCGTCGATGTCCCATGCCTCCCAGGATCGCGGACGATCCTCGTAGAGCACGAGCCGGTTCAGATCTCGGGCCTCGTGGCCGTCCCGGCGCAGCGCGACCACCCGACCGGACCGATCGATCACGGCCTCCACGATGCCGTTGGAGAGCGTGTCGCCGTCGACCCGCACGGGCTCGACATCGCTGCGCCCGGCTCGATCGACGACGGTCGCCCCCAGGGCGGGCACACCGGCCACGTAGTGAAGCTCGCCCTCGCACTCCACCACGGCGCTGCGTGGCGTCGAGGCGGGGTTGAGCACGATCATCGGCCGCTCGAGCCCGCTCGTGTCCGATTGCGACGACCAGACGCCCACGGCCTGCTCGATGACGTCGTGACAGATCCCGGACACACGCTGGTGATCGCGTCGGGCGTCGTCGTAGACCATGGTGATCGACGAGCCGGGGAGAATGTCGTGGAACTGGTTCAGCAGCGTCAGCGTCCACGCCTCATCGAGCCTGTCGGCGACGTCGGACTCCAGCGGCGCGGGGCCGGCGAGGGCGAGCCACTCCGCCGCGCGGAGATCGTTCTCGGCCCGGCGGTTCGCCTGCTTGAGCCACGATTGCGTCGTGTACGTGCCGCGGTGAAGCTCCAGATACAGCTCGCCGTCCCACACGGGCAGGTCCGATCCGGTCGCCCGCAGCGCGGCGCGGGCGCGGTGGAGCTCGTCGCAGAACTCTTGGGCGCTGGCCAGACGCACACCCGGCAGCCCCGGGCAGCTCCCGGCCAGCCGCGCGCGGCGGATCATGGCCGCCGTGGGCCCGCCCCCGCCGTCGCCGTAGCCGAAGGGCTGAAGCCACACACCGGTGAGCCCCTTGTCCTTGCGAAGCGTGTTGCGCTCGCCGCGACGCAGCTCCGCGGGCGTGTTGGTCGCGTTGTAGTCGTGGCCGGGCGTGCAGTGGGCGAGGATCTCGGTGCCGTCGAGGCCCCGCCACCGGAAGCTCACCAGCGGGAACTCGTTGGTCTGGCTCCACGACATCTTGTTCGTGACGAACGTGTCCAGCCCCGACTGGACCGCGATCTGGGGCAGCGCCGCCGGGAACCCGAACGTGTCGGGCAGGTACAGCAGCCGCTGCGGGGCGTCGTCGCCGAAGCGGTCGTGGAAGTACCGCCGGCCGTGAAGGATCTGCCTGATCAGCGACTCGCCGGAGGGGACGTTGCAGTCGGGCTCGACCCACATGGCCCCCGAAGGCTCCCAACGGCCCTCGCGCACCCGCGCCGCGATGCGCGCGAAGAGATCGGGCGCGTCGCGCTCGACCCAGGCATACTGCTGGGCCTGACTGCACAGAAAGCGGAAGTCGGGGTCGGTGTCCATGAGCTCCAGCACGTTGGCGAACGTCCGCAGGCACTTTCGCTTCGTCTCGCGGATGGGCCAGAGCCACGCGGTGTCGATGTGGGCGTGCCCGACGGCAAGGCACCGGGTCGCGGCGGGCGCTCCGGCGGCGAGTGCCTGCTCCAGGACGGCCAGCGTCTCGCCCGCCGTGCCCGCGACGTCGCCGTCGTCGATGGCCCGCAGGGCGTGGTCCAGGGCGGCGGCGAGCCGATGCGCATGAAGATCGTCGCTCGACAGCTCCGCCAGCAGCTGGCGGGCGAACTCCCAGGTGTCGTGCAGCCGCCGCACCGTCTCGTCGCAGACGGCCAGCTCGCACCGCTCCAGCCGCCCGGGCGTCTCGCTGCGCCAGCGGAGCCGGATGTCGGGCGGGTCCCAGTCGAAGACGCTGATGCCGAAGGGGTGGTTGCACGCCGCCTCGACGTGCAGGCGTACGTCCTCGCCCCCGGCCGCGGGGTCGAGCAGCACCACGTCGTCGCGGTTGACGTCAAGGCCGCGTCGCGGCCGGCCGTCGGCCCACAGCAGCGCCTCGGTCCCGCTGGAAAACCGCAGGGCCACGGTCCGTCCGGCCATCGTCTCCGGCACGCGCCCCGACAGCCGGAACCACGCCGTCGACCACACGGGCCCCCACTGCCACCCCGGCTCGACGGGCCGGTACTCACCGCGCACGGCCGTGTCGTACGGGACCGGCTCGGCGCACTGGAACGCTTCGGCCCGCAGCGGCTCGGCCAGCGGGAACATCGCCGGCGCGATGACGTCGCGGGCGTACACCTCGAAGCGATGCGCGGCGGCCTGCAGATCGGAAGCCATCGAAGCGAGTGTATCAGGCCGCGCGTCTCACTCGTCACGCCGCTTCGGCACCGCCGGCTCGGACCGGACCGCACCGTTGTCTCGTCGCGTTGTACCGGCGAGTGCGTGCGGGCCTTCGCGGAGTCACCGAAGTCCACGCCCCGGGTCGGCGTCCGGCCGAGCGTCCCGACCGGCCGATCGGTGGTAGAATCCCGCGTTTCCCCCGCGAAATCCGGCACGTACGCGAGCCTGCCGCATCGCATCGTCTGGTTCGCGTGTGTCCGCCGGACCGCGGGAACGCCTGCGCTGCCGAAAGGAGATTCTTGAGATGTCGAGCACCACTTCGCTGCGTCGGTTCGCCCTGTCGTTCGTGGCCCTCGTGGGAACGGCCCTCCTCGCCGCCGCGGGACCACCGGCCGCACCCCCGGCCGGGACGAGCGGCGCATCATCTGCAGCCGGGCCCAAGAAGGACTTTCCACCCTTCGAGAAGGTGATCGAGGGGATGCAGAAGGTCGTCTCCACCGCCGACGACACGGCGCCGCTCTATGAGCTGTACCGCGACGAAAAGACGGCCCGGATGCTGGCCGTGCTGCCGGCCGACTACGAGAAGCAGCTGGTCATGATCGCCTGCACGCTGTCGGGCGGCGATCCCCAGGCGGGCGTCATGGGGCCCACGCACTACGTCAAGTGGCACAGGATCCGCAAGCAGCTCGTGCTCGTCGCGCCGAACCTCTACGTGCGCACGGAAGGCAAGCAGCAGGCCAAGGACTCCATCGAGCAGCTCTACACGGGTCGTGTCATCGTGTCCACGCCGATCCTGGCGATGGCGCCGAAAGAGCGTCCCGTCGTCGATCTGGGCACGCTCTCCACCACCCAGGCCGCCAAGTTCTTCGGGGCGTCGGTGTGGGGCCCCTACGGTCCGGCGCTGCGCGGGCTGAATCCGAAGCTCGCCAGGCTCACCAAGGCCAAGGCGTTTCCGGAGAACGTCATCTTCGAGTACGAGGCACCGCGTGGCGACGGCCGGCTCGTGCGGCTCACGTATGCGATCGGTGAGCTCGAAGGCTCACCGGGGTACAAGCCCCGCAAGGCCGACTCGCGTGTCGGCTACTTCTACGACTGGCACCAGGACTTCGCCCGCACCGCCAACAAGGAGGTCACCGACCGCTACATCATCCGGTGGAACGTGGAGAAGGCCGACCCCTCGCTCACGATGAGCCCGGCCCGTGAGCCCATCGTGTGGTACATCGAGCACACGACGCCGGTGCCTTTCCGGCGCTACGTGCGCGAGGGCATTCTCATGTGGAACCAGGCCTTCGAGGCGATCGGCATCCTCCAGGCCGTCGAGGTCTACCAGCAGGACACCGCCACCGGCGCCCACATGGACAAGGACCCCGAGGACGCCCGTTACAACTTCTTCCGCTGGAACGCCAGCGACCAGGGTTACGCCATCGGCCCCAGCCGCTCCAACCCGCTCACCGGCGAGATCCTCGACGCCGACGTTGTGTGGCACCAGGGGCTGACCCGCTCCATCCGCAACATGCTGGAGCAGCTCTCCGAGGATCTGGTCGAGCAGAGCTTCAGCCCCGAGACGCTCGCCTGGCTCGACGAGCATCCCAGCTGGGACCCGCGGGTCCGGCTCGCCGCGCCGGCCCGACGCGCCCAGAAGATGAGGCAGCGGGCTGTCGAGGCCGAGCGGGCCGTCACCGAGGACCTCCGCAGCGAGGAGCACCCGTGGACGCACGGCATCAACGACCCGACCAACACGGCATGCCGCATGGGCCGCATGCTCTCGCTGGACCTCGCCCTGCTCGACACGGCGCTGATCGCCGGCGCCCTGCAGGTCGATTCCGGGGACACGCTCGACGGTCTGCCCGAACAGTACATCGGTCCCATGATCCGCTACATCGCGGCCCATGAGGTCGGCCACTGCCTGGGTCTGCAGCACAACATGGCCGCCTCCACCATTCGCACGCTGGAGGAGATCAACTCCGAGGGTTACGACGGCCCGACGTGCGGCTCCGTGATGGACTACATCGGCGTCAACATCAACCACGAGCTCGGCGAGGTGCAGGGGCCCTACGCCACGCCGGTGCTCGGCCCGTATGACAAGTGGGCGATCGCCTACGGCTACGGTTCTCAGGACACGCTCGACGAGGTCCTGGCCCGGGTCAGCGAGCCCGATCACATCTTCGTCAGCCAGCTTGCCATGGCCGTCGGCAGTGATCCCCGCAACATGACGTGGGACATCGGCGCCAACAACCTCAACTTCGCCGAGTCGCGGATCGGCCTCGCGCAGGAGCTTCGCGGCAAGCTCATGGACAGCATCGTCAAGGAAGGCGAATCCTGGAAGACGGCGCGAGAGCGGCTCGTGACGTTGCTGGGCACCCAACTCTACGCGGCGTACGTCGCCTCGAACTGGATCGGCGGCTCGTACATCAACAACGACTTCAAGGGCGACCCGGGCGACCGCGCCCCGATCGAGGACATTCCCGCCGCCGAGCAGCGCCGGGCGTTGCGGCTGGTCGTCGACAACACGTTGGTGGACGAGGCGTACGGCCTCACGCCCGAGCTGGTCCGCCACCTTGGCCGCGAGTACTGGTGGGATCCGGCCGAGATCGATGCCCTGTTCGACGATCCCGCCTTCACCGTCCACGACATCGTGGGGGCCATCCAGGCCACGGCCCTGACGTTCATCATGAACCCGACCAGGCTGCGTCGCGTGTACGACAACGAGTACCGCGGCCAGGAGGCCGAGGATCTGCTCACGCTGGCCGAGGTCGTCGACACGGTCACCAGCGCCGTCTGGAGCGAGTGCGTCAAGCCCGTCCGCCGCGCCTACTCGGCGGAGTCACCGATGATCTCCAGCTTCCGTCGCAACCTCCAGCGTGAGCACGTGCAGCGTCTGGTTGACCTGGCCCTGCTCCCCGACACGCCAAGCCCGGCCCTTCGCACCATCAGCTCGATGGCCAGACAGGAGCTGAGACGGATCGACAAGATGGCCGCCGCCGCCCAGAAGGTCGGGCCCGATCCGTACACAACCGCGCACCTGGCGGACGTGCGGACACGCGTCGGCAAGGCGCTCGACGCGGCGTACGTGCTCACCCCCTGACCGCGACCCGGTTCACGACGTTCAAGAGAGGCCCCCGTCCCGCGGGGGCCTCTTCGTCTTTCTTCGGCCGCGGCGTCAGCGGTAGTCGGGGTTGGCGAAGTCGAAGCGGCAGCCGGCATCCCACTGCGAACGCTGGTTGCCGTGGGCGGGGATGCCGCCGGCGTCTTTGATCATGCGGGCCAGGTGCATGAGGTTCCAGGTCATGAACGTGGTGTTGCGGTTGGTGAAGTCGTTGTCGGGTCCGCCGGAGCCGGGATCGAGATACGACGGCCCCGGCCCCGCCTCGCCCAGCCAGCCCGCGTCGGCCTGGGGCGGGATCACACAGCCCAGGTGCTGCAGCGAGTAGAGGATGTTCATGGAGCAGTGCTTGGCGCCGTCCTCGTTGCCGGTGATCAGGCACCCGCCGACCTTGCCGTAGTAGGCGTACTGGCCGTGCTCATTCAGGAGCCCCGAGCTGGCGTAGAGCCGCTCGATGACCTGGGTGCAGACCGAGGACTTCTCACCCAGCCAGATCGGCGACGTGATGACGAGAATCTCGGCGTGCTTGACCTTCTCGTAGAGCTTGGGCCAGTCGTCGGTCGTCCAGCCGTGCTCGGTCATGTCCGGCCAGACGCCGGCGGCGATGTCGTAATCGACGGGCCGAAGGACCTCGACCGTCATGCCGTTTCGCTCCATGATCGCCCGGGCGATCCGGATGAGCCCCTCGGTGTGGGAGAGCTCGGGCGACCTCTTGAGCGTGCAGTTCAGAAACACCGCGCTGAGATCCGAGAAATCCCACCTGCTCTCGCTGCACATCTTCTCCTGCTGCTCGTTGAGCTCCACGGTGCTTCTCCTTGTCTCGGAACAACCCGCCAGCGACTCTCGATCATCCCCAGTTGCCAAGCAGGATGAGAAAGTCTTCGATGCCGACGCTGCAGTCGCCGTCGAGATCGGCGACGCAGGACGGCGGGCACGGTTCGGGGCACGGCCCCCACGTCCCCAGCAGGATGAGGAAGTCATTGATCCCCACCACGCCGTCGCCGTCGAGATCCCCCAGGGGCACGACGGTGATGGTCGCCGGCCCGCCCTCCGGGGGACCGTCGATGTAGTCGACCGCAAACACGGCCGGAGGCACCGGCAGGGCGACGTCCGGATCGACGCCGTAGATCGTCTGCGTTGCGTCGGCCACCGTGTCGCCGCCGCTGTCGAGTGTGAGCTGGCCGCGGGTCGAGAGTGCGCCGCCGATGCCTTGCGACCAGACGACGACGAAGTCGAGCAGGTAGAAATCGAAGACGTCGCCCGCCTCGGCTCCGTCCAGGGCGATGTCCACCGTGAAGATCGGCGCGTCGGCAGTGGCCGGAATGGCCGCGGGCTGCTCGGCGCCACCCTCGACGTACTGCACCTCCGGCCCCACGAAGCCGGGATCCATCCCCGGCGGCCCGAACACCAGCGCGAAGTTGTCGGCGTTGATCGGCGTGCCGAGACGGCCCGTGAAGGCCGCGACCGTGCCCTGGTTGGCGTTGTCGGGCATGTGGCCGAAGGCGATGCCCCGGTCGATGCCGCCCAGGTAGCCGATCCCCCAGAGACAGCCCTGCTGCGCGGCGTCCACGACATAGACGGCGACGCCGCTGACCACGGTCGTTCCCGCCGCCACGTTCACGTTGAATTGCCGACCCGGCGTCTGCGCGTCCAGGTCGAGAACCACCTGGACAACCGTCTCCGCGCCCGCCGCGCACTGGGCGACACACGGCCCGCCTGTCGCCCCCAGCCCGCAGGCAGCAAGCCAGATGATCCCCGCCCGGCGGCAACGACATCGGTGCATGTCACCCATGATAACCATCGGCGGGAGTTCGAATGTCGTCCGCACGGGCGGACGATCAGGACCACCGGATCGAATCCGGCGGTCCGTACGAGAGCGAGTGTCGGCCCGAAGGGCCATACGGACCCCGTCCTGACGATCGTTGGAAGGCTCCGCCGCCGCTCCAAACCGACGCCGCGTCCGGCGCAGGTCACTTTTGACGAAGCGGATCGTGGCCCCAGTTCATCAGCGAATACCGCCAACGGCTCTGCTCGACATCTCCGTCGGGACGCTGGGCTCGATGTCGCTTGATGTAGCCGACGACCTTGTTCATGTGCTCGTAGTCGGCGTCCGAGAGATCAGCCTTCACCTTTCGCTTGATGTCGACGAGACGCCGACCCGACCGGTGCCCGGTCGACTCGCCGGAGTCCCGGTCACCGACGGCCTTCGACTCCTCGGTCTCGAGCCACTCCTCGAGCTCTTTCGGTTGGAGATTCACGAACTTCGAGAAGGACTCATAGGTCTCACCGCGGTCGATGTTGCTCATGATTCGTCAAGCCTCCTGAGTGCGCTCTGCCGCTTCAGCACCACCTGCCCGTCCTTCGGTTCGATGAGCGTGGGGCCGCCCCGAACGGGACATCTTATATGTTCGTGCACCTGCTGCACCACCAGAGCCCCGCTCCTGCTTTCGACCGAAACAGCTCGACGTCACGACGTGCTGCGACCGATGAGGAAGTACAACAGCAAATCCGAGCAACGGCAGAACAAGGACGAGCAGAATCTCCGCCCGCTCACGGGGCATGCCGAACGAGCCGGACAAGCCGGCCAAACCAAAGGCCGCCGACTCGTCCTCGAGTGATGACACGATGACCGAGCTCCTCCAGACATCCGAGCAGCTGCACGCGACGGTCGTCGAGCTTCGGGGTCTGGTCGGCGACCTCGAGACCGACAAGCTGACGCGGATCCTCGACCAGGTGAGCCAGACCTCGGAGTCCACGATCGACTACACGATGAGACGGCTGACGCTTAGCGCGCTGCTGCTCATCGCGGCCCTCGTTGTCGGCCAACTGCTCTATCGCCTGGTGGCGACGAAGTTCATCAAGCCCGCGCCGCGATGACACGGCTGCCCGCGTCGGTCGCGGAGATCGCCACGAGCCCGACGATCCTGGGTCACCAGCCGACCATGTGACTTCCTCTATCTCTCACCGATACTTGCAGAAGCGACCTGTCAAAGTTCGCGAACGACCTCAACTGCCCCGTCGCCGATCACTGCGTCCAGCAGTGCATAACCTTCCATGTGCAATCTCGACGAGCACGGCGTGGTCTACCGGCACGTGCCCGCTCACGTCGCTGGAGAGTCAGGGACCGAGTCCCGGACCGAATTCATACGCGCGGCGCTTTCGAGCGGCGCGGCGCCGGGTCGGGTCGGGATCCGCACGAGGCCGACGATGACGACGAGCCCGACGACCGCGAGCCCGACCTTTACCGCGGGATGGGGGACGAGGAACACGATGGCCGACCCGAGCAGCATGACGATGAGCGTGATCGCGGCGATCTTGCTGTGCAGCGGGATCGTGCGCGTCTCGTACCAGGCGCGGATCGTGGGGCCGACGACCTTCGAGCCGAGCAGCCACGCGTGCAGCCGACGCGAGCCGCGGGCGAAGCACGCCGCCGCGAGGAGCATGAACGGCGTCGCCGGAAGGAGTGGTAGCACGACGCCAATCGCCCCGATCGCGACGAGGGCACACCCCGCGCCGACGAACAGCAAGCGCGGGAAGCGCGAGGCGACGAGCGGCGCATCCGTGCTCTGCGTGTCCTGACGCTCCGTGACGGTCATCGACTCATCGTAGCAAGCGCCGCGGTGACCGATATGAGCGATTCGCGCCGACTTCGGCCCCGTTGTCTCACCTCGGCATGGACGCCCCCTAGGCCGAGGGCGTGCGCGGGGTTCTGGAGGCGGGTTTCCGCCAACTCCTCCCGCACCGACCGCGCCGGGCCCGAGCGTCGCGGAAAGACCGGGGTCGCTCCTCTGTGTCAATCCGCCGACCAGACGGGGCCGGCAGGGCCGTTTTCCTGGACGAACTCGAGGTCGCTGATGTAGGTGAGCTCGCGGCCCGCCGGCGCAGGCGGGGCCCGGGATTCGGAGGATGACAGGCCGCGGTGTTCGAGGATCTTGGCGATGACTTGCGCTGCCAGGGGTTGATGAAGCTGATGATGGTCGGCATGGGCGACAAGACGATCCGAACCGCGCTGTGCCCCGGCGGCGCCGAGCGCATGAAGCGCCTCATGCGGCTGGTCGAGACGGGCCGCGTCGATCCGCTTCCTCTGACGACCCACCGGTTCCGGTTCGAGGAGGTCGAGCAGGCGTTCCGCTTGATGGAGAGGAAGGGCGACGGCATC
>JBFGEG010000109.1:0-11081 GCA_041580235.1 Phycisphaerales bacterium | reverse complement strand
GGCCCGGCCGCGAGGCGACCGAGACGCTTGAGAAGCAGGGCGTCAAGCCGTCCGATGCCGACGCCCAGGTGATGCGGAAGATCGCTCTCGAGCAGAGCAAGTACCGCAAGCGTAAGGGACAGATCAAGCGGCTGCGCGAGCTCGCGAAAGCCGACGGCAACGAGCAGCGTCTGGCCAAGCTGGATGAGCTCGAGGCCAGGATCAACCGCCTCCATGAGCAGAAGCTGGACCGGTGGCGGCAGCGGCTGGGCAAAGAGAAGTTCGACCGGGTCAACCGGCAGATCGAACGTGACAGCAAGAAGGGCAAGGCCAAAGGCAAGGGCAAGGACAAGGTCAAGGGCAAGGCCGACGCGACCGACGACGCGGGCGAGGTTGACCCCAAGCAGCCGGCGGGGCGCGGCGTGGAAGGGCCCCTGGAGAGGATCAAGCGCACCGGCCAACCCCGCGACGCCGGCTCTGACGGCAAGCCGCGCGAGCCCGCAGCCCGCGGCGTGGACGGTCCGCTTCAGAGAGCGAAACGCAAGGGTGAGCCCCGCGGCGGCGGCGAGAAGCCCGAGGGCAACGACCAGGGCAAGGGCCGAGGCAAGGACAAGGGCAGCAAGCCCAAGGGAGACGACTCATGAAGACGGCTCAACGGAGCTGGCTGACCGCCGTGGTCGCCGGCGGGCTGCTGCTGGCCGGCTGTGGCGGCGGCGGGGACGAGACCGAGGCAGCCCTGTCGGGCCTCGAGGTTCCCACTCAGGAGCAGGCGGACGCGGCGGCCGAGCAGTCCATCACCGAGGAGAACGCCGACGAGGTCTTCGACGAGCTCAGCCGCGAGATCGAGCAGGAGTCCGACGACGGCGACCCGGGAGCAGGCCCGTGAAGTGGATGCTGAGAGGGGTGGCCGGGGTCGTCGTGCTGGTGGTTTTGGCGACCGTGGCCATTTTCCTGGCGATCGACCGCATCGCCAGGACCGCGATCGAGCGCGGCGCGACCTACGCGCTCGGCGTCGAGACGACGTTGAGAGACGCCGACGTGGGGGTTCTCAGCGGTGAGTTCTCGATGAACGGTCTGGAGGTGGCCAACGCCGAGGGCTTTGACCGGGATCACTTCCTGCGGGTCGGCGAGGGTCTCGTGTCGGTCTCACTGGGGAGTCTGCGCAAGGACATGGTGGAGCTGCCCACCCTGACCCTGGCCGACATCAACCTGGTGCTGGAGAAGAAAGAGGGCCGCTCCAACTACAAGGTGATCGCCGAGAACCTCAAGAAGTTCGAGTCCGGCGGTGACGGAGGCGGGCCGGCCGATCAGGAAGGCGGCAAGGAGTTCGTGATCCGCGAGATCGTCATCACCGACGTCAACGTCGAAGCGGACGTGGTGGGGATCGGCGGGCAGCTCAACAGGGTGCGGGTGCCGATCAAGTTGATCAGGCTGGAGAACGTCGGCACCGGCGCCGGCCAGGGGGTGGGGCTGGGCCAGCTGTCGGACATCATCATCAAGGCCATCCTGGCCGCGGTGGTGGCCAACGCCGCCGACTTTCCCGCCGACCTGATCAGCGACCTGGGTCCGACGCTGGAAGGCCTCGCCGGCCTCGGCGAGATGGGCATCACCGAGACCCTTGGCGCGGCCGGGTCGGTGGTGGAGTCGCTGCAGGGCCTCGGCGCGGCCGAATCCGCCGAGGAGGTCACCAAGGGAATCGAGGACGTGGGCAAGAGCGTCGAGGACGCCGCCAAGGAGCTCGGCGACCTCTTCGGCAAGAAGAAGAAGGACCCCTGACCCCCCGAACCCCGCGCCCTTCTCAAGCCAGCGACCCCATCGGATCCCACGCAGGCAGGACGATCGGCTCGAGATCGACGGCCGCCTGCAGCTCGTCCGACAACGCGGTGCGGCGAGCGGCGATCTCGAACATGTGCTCGTCGAACCACGAGTCGTTCATGACATAGAAGCCTTTGCGGCCGTTGTCCTCACCCCAGCTGTTCTCGACCCGCCAGCGGCGCGGCGTGCCGTCGACGACATCGACACCGGTGAAGAGCATGGCGTGGGTCATGAGCGTCTGGTGGTACTGCAGACGCCGGGCCTTGTCGAGCTCGAAGGTCGTGTCGTAGAGCGTCTCGTAATCGAAGAGCCCGGCGTCCCAGACGCCGAGGTCGCGGCGCATCATCTTGCCCACGTCGCAGCCGAACCACACGGGCTCGCCCTTCACGAGGGTCTTCATCGCGATCTCCTTCATGAGACCGACCTCGACGTTGAGGTACTTCACGATCTCGCCGCCGACGACGTTGCCGAGATACTCCACGGTGAAGGTCCGCCCGTAGGGGCTGGACTCGCGGGGGTCGTGCACGAGGCAGACGTACTCGTCAAGGGGAAGCTCCACGTACTTCCCGGCGAAGGACTGCGGCGTCATCTCACCGTCGCGGTGGAATGCCCGATCCTTGTCGTTCCACTGCCAGTCGAAGTCGTGCGGCGGGGTGCCCAGGTGAATGCAGAGGATCCGGTGAATCGTCTCGAGGATCCCGTCCTTGGCGGCGCGAGCGGCCTCCATGGGCGCCCCGCCCGCACGCAGGTCTCGCAGTGTGCGAGCGCCCTCGCGCAGCTTGGCCAGCACGATCGCGTTCATCTGCCGCGTGTTGGAGGAGCTCTCGGTCTCCGGCATGCACGCCTTGGGCACCAGCCCGTGCTTCCTGACGATGTTGACAAACATGTTCCACTGCCCGCCGTCCTCCAGGGGATGGTCGAGCAGCCACGCCACGGTCCGGTCGTCCACGGGGCGGTCCGCCGTCTCGATGATCGCCTCCAGGAAGTAGTTGGACTTCTCGAACTTGTCCCAGAACAGCGTGTAGTTCTGGCTCAGCTCGAACTCCTTGAGGTTCATCTTGTTCATCATGCCCGCGCGGAGCAGGTTCAGCCCGGCGAACATCCAGCACCGGCCCGACTTCTTCTGGTTGGTGACGGTCCAGTCGTCGAGCAGGTGCGAGAAGGTGTGGTCGGTGCCGGTGATCACGGACCGGTTCAGGGCCACGTCCTCCACCGTCGTCTGGGTGACCGCGTTCTGGGCGAGCCGGTAGGCCGGCGTGCCGTCAAAGGCCGCCGCCAGCTTGCGGAGCTTCTCCGGCGACAGCGATCCCTCCGGGGGCACGGGCGACGCGCTCAGCGTCCTCGCTTCGGTCACGGCAGGTGTCGTGGTCATGGTCGTCGTTCCTTGTCTGACGGTTGCTCACCGAATCATAGCCGGTATGGCTCATGGCTCATGGCTCACGGCTCACGACGAACGGCTAGTGGCTCACGGCTTCTTCCCCAATCCTCGGGAACAGGGCCGTCTTCTCGACTCGTGCTCCCGGCTTCAGGCCGCCCCAGGTCGCCAGGTCGTGAAGCCCGCCCCCGCGCGGATCGTAGTCGAGCCCCAACGCGCGCCACAGTCCGGCGGTCTTGCCCGGCATCACCGGCCACAGCAGCAGCGATGCAATCCGCACCGCCTCCAGGCACTGGTAGAGGATCGCCCCCAGCTCGTCGCGCTTCGAGTCGTCCTTGGCGAGCCTGTACGGCTCGGTGCGGTTGATGAACGAATCGACCTTGCGGATCAGGCCCATGGCCGCGCCGATCGATGCGGGCAGGTCGAGACGCTCCATGGCCGCCTGGGCATCCGCCGCCGCCTGCCCGCTGATCGACGGCCAGTCGTGGTCGGCGATCACGAGACGCTGCCCGCCGGGCGCCTCGTCCGGCACGGCCCCGTCGAAGTACTTGCCGATCATGGCCGTCACGCGGCTGGAGCAGTTGCCGACCGTGTTGACGAGGTCGGTGTGATAGACCTCGCGGAAGTGGGCGTCGGCGAAGTCGGCGTCGGTCGCGCCGAGCGGTCCCTGGGTGGTCATGTAGTACCGCCACGCGTCCAGGCCGTAGCGGTCCAGGTAGACCTGGATCGTCTCCAGATCGATGAAGTTGCCGAGGCTCTTGCTCATCTTCTGGCCCTCGCGAATCCAGAAGCTGTGAGCGTAGATGCACCGGGGCAGCGGAAGCTCCAGGGCCATCAGCATGGCGGGCCAGACGATCGCGTGGAACCACAGGATCTCCTTGCCCATGACGTGAAAGTCCGGCGGCCAGTACGCCGCGCGACCGGCGTACGTCTCGCCGTCGGGGTCGCCGAGACCCAGCCCCGTGATGTAGTTCATCAGCGCTTCGATCCAGACGTAGACGACGTGCTCCGGATCGTCGGGCATCGACACGCCCCACGTGAAGTTCGTTCGGCTCATGGGGACGTCGGTGAGCCCCTCACGCAGCCGGCCGAGCATCTCGTTGCGTCGCGCGGGCGGGCGCACGAAATCGGGCTGCTGCTCGTAGAGCTTCTGCAGGCGATCCTGGAAGGCGCTGAGACGGAAGAAGTAGTTCTTCTCCTTGGCCCGGACCAGCGGCTTGCCGCTGACGGGGCTCCTGTAGTCGAGCTCCCGAGCCCTGGTCTCGGGGTGATACTCCTCCTGGCCCTCGTCGTACCAGCCCTCGAACTCGCCCAGGTAGACCGCGTCGGCCTTCTGCAGCCGGCTCACGAAGTGCCGGGCCTGCCGGACGTGGTCCGGATCCGTCGTCCGGATGAAGTGGTCGTACTCCAGCTCGAGCATCGACATGACCCGCTTGAACTCCGCCGCGTTCTCGTCGGCCAGCGCCTGCGGGGAGATGCCGCGGGCTTCGGCCGACTTCTCGACCTTGATCCCGTGCTCGTCCGTGCCCGTGAGAAAAAAGACGTCTCGTCCTGCGAACCGCATGAACCGTGCATACACGTCGCACAGGGTGGTGGTGTAGGCGTGTCCGATGTGCGGCCGGTCGTTGACGTAGTAGATCGGCGTGGTGATGTACCGGCGAGCGGTCATGCTCGGCCATTCTACGTGCCCCGGCACCGTTTCGATGGGGACGGGAGGGGCGTCGTGGGCTACCCTTGCTTGCTGCCGTGGACCGCCAAGCGTTCGAATCCCTGTCTCTCGAGCACCTCGAGGCGGTGTACCGGCTGGCTCTCCAGCTGGTGCGTCATCCCGACGAGGCATCGGACCTGGTGCAGGAGACCTACCTCAAGGCGCTGCGGGTCGCCGATCGTTTTGAGGAGCAGGGGGGCGGGATCCGGCCGTGGCTGTTCAAGATCCTCCACAACGTCTTTTACACGCGTCTGTCCAAGGCGAAGCGGGCGCCTCTGTCGGTGGACGAGCTGCACGAGGCGGCGGCGGAGACGCCCGGTCCCGACGAGCCCGGCCCGGCCTGGAACATGGGCAGCCTCGACTGGGAGCACGTGGACGAGCGGCTCAAGACGGCCATCGAGCATCTCCGACCGGAATATCGGACGGTCCTCCTGCTGTGGGCCGTGGAGGGGCTGAAGTACCGCGAGATCGCCGAGATTCAGGACATTCCGATCGGAACCGTGATGAGCCGGCTGCACCGCGCCCGGAGCATCCTCGCCGACCAATTGGCGGAATTGGCCGAAGAAATCGGCCGGGAGCGTGGTTGATGCACAAGGGAGTGGACGAGGCGCGGACGACGCGGGGCGCATCTGAAGCGGGCAGAGCGCAGAACTACAATCAACGTCGATTTGCCGCCTCGACGATTCGGGCAGCCGTTCTATGAGCAACACACCGACACCAAGGACCATCCGCCTCTATTGCGACGGCGAGCTGCCTGAGGACGAGGCCACGCGGGTCGAGAGGCAGTTGCGTGATGATCCGCAGCTTGCGGCCGCCGTCGAGTTCGAGCGGAAGCTGAAGGACCGGGTCGGCTCGGTCCTGAACGCCGAGACCCCGCCGGTCCCCGCGGGCCTGGCCGACCGTGTCCGGACCGCAGGGGCGGACGTCGAGACCGGCCGGAAACGAGACGGCGACGCCTCGCCCCTCGCCTGGTGGCGGAGCCCGGCTCGACCCAACGTCTTCGCGGTGGCGGCGTCGCTGGCGCTCGTCGCCGGGGCGATCCTCTTCGGCGTCTTCGGCCGGCCGATCGACACCTGGCGCGGTGACCGGAGGGTGGATGTCGCGGGTGAGGCGGCGGCGGCGGTGGCGGGCGAGCATGTGACCTGCGCCGGCGATCCCGGCTCTCTCGACGCCCGCATCGAGTACCGGACACCGGAGCGGGCCGGCATGGAGCTGGCCGGGTTTCTCGAGCAGGTCCCGGACCTTCGCGCCGTGGGATACGAGTTTGCCGGAGGCCACGCCTGCGAGGTCCCCCACTGCGACCGCGGGTGCCATCTGTTCTACGTGCGTCGGGGCGACCGTCCGGGGCTGGCCAGCCTCCATATCGTCCCCGACCGGCGACAGTTCAGGATCGAAGGCGACGCTTCCCTGGCGAGACTGCCCATCACCACCGATAAGATTCCGGAGAACCAGCGGTGCCGGAAGGACGTTTTGTTATGGAGCCACGGGAACCGCTGCTACCTGCTGGTGGTCTGCCTCGCCGAGGATGTGCGGAAGGTCGCGGAGCACATGCAGGAAGCCCTGCTGGAGGACGTGCGATAAAAGGGGAGCCTGAACATGCGAGCTCGTGAGGCCGCGGCACTGTTGGCCGTCGGATTCGCGCTGGCCGGGACGTGGTCGGAGTCCTGCCCGGGGCAGTACGAGCTTGGTTCCGGCAACGCCCTGGACGCCAACCCGGCCGCGGGAGGCTCGCGGTTCAACTCGCCCGTCTCGTTACCGGACTATCGAGGCCGAAACCTGCTGGTCACCGGCAACGTCGCGGGCGGCCGGGGCTTCCGGGGCACGGTCGGGTACCTGGCCGAATATGACTTTCGCGGCGAGACGGGTTCGGACGACCTGTTCCGCGAGCGGGCCGACGCGGCCTTTTCCGCCCCCAGCTTCATCGCCGCCCGCACCTCCATGGAGAACCTGCGTTTCGGCCAGTTCCTGAACGAGGTCGAATACCGCACGGCCACGAGGGGCTCGAACCTCACCAACTTCGCCGACACACCGGTCGAGTCCAGCAGCGTCTTCAGCCAGCGTCTGGCACTGGACCGGGTCGCCATCTCGAGCACGACGTCGTCCGTGTACGCGTCGGCCAACGACGCCCAGATCGTCGGCCTGCTCCAGGACGAGGAGGGGCGTCGCATCGCGGCGACCGCTTCCAGTCTGATGGGCGTGCAGCTTTCGCTCGTCCAGCAGCAGGGCCAGCTCATCGGGCTGAACAGCTACGACATGGCCCGCACGCTCGAAGACGCCCGGGCCGGTCTGGGAACATCAATCGGCGCCGCCTTCGAGGTCAGCTTCCGCGACCTCCTGCCGCCGGAGACCGGTGACACGCCGGTGGACCCGGGCCGCCTCGAGTCGGACCTCGCCGCCACGAACAGGATCGAGCTGCCGGTGGAGTCCTCGTATCTCGACATCATGCAGCGCGTCGCCGAACATGCCCAGCCCGCAGGGGACACGGATCAGTCGGCGTCGCTGGCCGACCTTGATCTGCAGTTCGAAGCGCTGCGCAACCAGCTGGCGGGGGTGGTGGTCCCGGTCGATGAAACCGCGACCGGCCCCGCTGCTCCAGACGGCGAGCCCGCGGCGACGCCGGGTCTTCCCGAATCGATGGGCGGGCCGGGCGGAGCCGCAGTTGAACTGCCCAAGACGACGGCGGCCATCGAAGCGATGGCTCAGGCGCTGCGTCACGGACTGCAGGTCGGCCAGCTCAGCAGCCGGGACGAGTCGCGCTTCAACGAGCTCATGAGATCGGCGGAGGAGTCGCTTCGTGACGGTGAATACTTCTGGGCGGAGCGGCGCTTCGAGCGGGCCCTGCGATTCACGCCGGGCCATCCGCTGGCCACCGCGGGGCTGGGTCACGCCCAGATCGGGGCCGGGCTCTACCTGCCGGCGGCACTGACGCTGCGCGGCCTGCTCACCAGGCATCCCGAGCTGATCGACGTGCAGTACGAATCGAGCCTTCTTCCAAGTGCGGCGCGGTTGAGCCTCGCCTCCCAGAGACTGCGCGAGCTGCTGGAGCGGGCCGATCGCGACCGCGACCTGCACGGCCTGCTGCTTGCCTACATCGGTCACCAGCTCAAAAACCGCGACATGATCGCGGAGGGATTGGCCCCGATGGGCCCCACCGCGTTCAAGACGCTGCTGGAGAAGGTCTGGCTGGAAGAGGATTAGAGAACGTCTATTCCTTGGCGGCCATCATCTTCGGCGCGAGCTTCGAGTAGCCGACCGACGTCGCGACCAGCAGCAACCCCACGCCGATGAACGACATCACCCGGTAGACGTAGCGCACCTCGGCCATGTCCACCGTCACCACCTTGGCCAGGGTGAGGGCCAGCAGGGCCAGGCCCGCATAGCGGCAGGCGGCCGAGCGTCTCGCGAAGCCGAGCGCCACCGCGACGATGGCGTAGAGCCCCCAGTAAATGCTCAGCCCCGTCTGCCGGGCCATCGCTGCGTGCGTCTCGACCCGGCCCGACTCCGGCGCGAAGAACCGGTCGATCTCCAGGCTGCCCAGCCACAGGCCGATCAGCCCCATCAGCGCGAACCCGAGGCCGGCGGTGAACGCCACGGGCAAGGCGTCCCGGGCGGCCCCCGTCCGCACGAGCCACAGCGCCGCGGCGAGCATCAGCACGGTCACGGCTCCGATGAGGAACTGGAGGTTTCCGACCACCGGCGCCGTGACCACGCCCTCGAGCACGCGAAACGCGAGTGTGTCGATCAGGAGCCAAACGAGCGCCGACAGCACCAGAACGGCCCAGCCCACGACCAGCATCGACAGCGAGTGACGCAGCCGCGTCCACAGCATCATGGCCAGCCCGCCCGCACCCCAGAGCAGCGTGAGCCACAGCAGCCGCAGGTGCGCCGCCGACCATAGCGACGCAAAGCCGTCCGCCGCCTCGGCGCGGCCGATGGCCCGCTCGATCTCGAAGCTCAGCCCCCACAGAAGCAGCAGGGCCGCCGCCGGCAGCACGCAGGCGCCGAGGGCCATCCACCCGAAGCGCGGTGAAGCCCCGGCCGTCCGGCCTGCGGCGGCCGGCGACGTCAGGCGATACAGCAGGATGGCCGACCCCGCCACCACCACCCCCGCCAGCATCTGGAGGTTGAGCAGCGGCCACGCGGCTCCGCCGGCTCGGACCATCGCCCAGTAGAACGTGTCGCCCAGAATCCATTTGGCCGCGCACGCCGCCAGCAGCATCCAGGAGAAGCGAACCAGCAGACCGGATCCGCGGCCGGCCAGCGCGTCGGGGCGGCCCGCGAACAGGGACCTGGCCACCATGCCGATGCCCACCGACCCCATCGCCCACAGCATCGTGAAGAGCAGTCCGCGGAGCTGCCCGAAGGGCAGGGTGGGCGCGCGTCCGGCCGCCTGCAGCGACCCCACGATGCGGTCGAGCTCGAAGCTGAGCCCGACCAGCAGGAACACCGAGCCGATCAGAAACACGATCTGCCAGCCACGCGATCCCGAGTAGGCCTCCGGCACGCCCTCGCGTGTGCGACGCGCCATGACACGCGACGCCCACCACCCGACGAGCACGATGGCCGCAGCCATGCCCATCTGCCAGTTCAACACCGGTGTCTGCGCGGTCGGGTCCCAGCCGGGAGCAGCGCGACGCATCGCGGCGTCCACCAGGAGCCACTTGCCGGCCGTGGCCCACAGCACGAGCAGGCCGATCTCCAGGTAGCGCTGCCGTCGGCCGACGCCCTGGAGCGCGATGAGCACGACGGCGCCGGCCAGCCACGTGCCGGTCAACGTCAGCCCGCGGCACTGGGCTGCGCAGACGCCGAGTCAGCCGAGGGTCCCCAGCCCGGCGAGCACTATCGGCATCGTGGTCCAGACCTCACGAAGCCGCCGGGCCGCGGCGTGCGTGGCGACGACTGCAGTCAGGGCGAGGATCGACCAGCCGGTCACGGTCGCCTGCTCCAGCATGAGCAACGGCCGGCTCAACGGCGTCAGGTTCCAGTCGAGCACGGTCACGCGGCCCAACGCCAGCGCCCCCACGACCAGGCCGAAGATGTCCAGCGCGCGAAGACGCAGACGCCGGCCGATCTCGATCGAGCCCAGCCCGATGGCCAGCCACCCGATCGACTGGCCGAAGCCGTCGAACTGAACCGCCACGGCGACCGTGAGCAGGACCGCGGCCTGCGCCCACAAGGCGATCGAGAGACCGTCGATGGCCCCCTTGGGCCGCGACAGCCCCGTCAACGGCGGACCGAACAGCGCGGCGAGCGCGGCCGCCACGACGCCCACCGACAGGGTGAACGTCCCCAGCCAGTTGAAGCCCGGCGGCTGGCTCTCGGCGAGCATCCAGCACCCGACGGTGACGAACCACGCCGTCGACAGCACGACGGCCACGACGTTGCCGACGGCGGACTGACCGCGGAGGGCGGCCAGCAGCACCTCGGCGAGGATCGCCCCCCACCAGACCGCGACCAGCACCAGCGCCGCCACCCAGTTGACCTGCATGGCGCCGAAGACCCAGCCCAGCCCGACGAGGGCCTGACCGCCCATGGCCACGTAACGCAGGGCCCGGAAGCTCCTGGGGTGCGCCGCCGACAGCGCCAGCGAGATGGTCAGGAGCATCGTGAGGAACGCCCCGATCTCGACGACGTGGGAGGTGCCGCCCCGAAGCAGCCAGGGTGTGAGATAGCCGCCCACGATCGACAGCACACCGATCGTGAGGAAGCGGGTGTGCAGGGTGAGCGCGAAACCCGACAGGGCCACGAGAGCCATCAGGGTGAACGCCCACTCACGCGACACGACCGCGGGCTCGAACCACGCGAAGGCGGCGTACGCGTCCAGGTACAGCGTGCCCATGCCCGCCCCGAAGAGACCCACGGAGGCGGCGACGCCGATCCGCCGCAAGGCCACCTCGCCTCCGACGACCAGCAGCATGCCGAACCCCGCCACCAACAGGCAGCGGGTCATCGCCGGGAGCACCGACCACCAGCCCGACTCGTAGCCGAGCTTCACCAGGAAGGCGGCGCCGATCACGATGACGATCGCGCCCACCCAGGCCATCCAGTTCTGCCCGATACGGACCTCCAGCGGAGCCGCGGGCGTCCTCGGTGCGCGGGCGTCCCGCCCCTTGCGTTGGGGGGTGGTTGGCGGAGCCCGCATGTCGGGACGGGCGGAACCGGACGGCCCCGGAAGACGGGCCGCCAGGTTCAGCGGCCGATCTT
>JBFGEG010000108.1:0-11651 GCA_041580235.1 Phycisphaerales bacterium | reverse complement strand
CCCCCCCCCCCCCCCCCCGCCACTCAGATGACCGCGGAGGACTGGAGGTCAGCTCGGAAGGATGACCTCGTCGATGACGTGAATGACGCCGTTGGACGTCTCGATGTCAGGCTGCACGATGCTGGCGCCGTTCACCATCAGACCGTTGCCGGTGAGGCTGAAGCGGACCCGCGAGCCCTGCACGGTCTCCGCCGACTCCGCCTGCAGCGCGTCGCTCGCGTAGATGCGGCCGGGGACGACGTGGTACTTGAGGATCTCGATGAGCTGATGACGATTCTCCGGCTTCAACAGACCCTGGACCGTCCCCGCCGGGAGCTTGGCGAAGGCGGCATCCGTGGGGGCAAACACCGTGAAGGGGCCGTCGCCGGACAGGGTCTTGACCAGGCCCGCCGTCTGGAGGGCGGCGGCGAGCGTCTCGAAGGAGCCCGCCTTGACCGCGGTCTCGAGAATGCTGTCGCTGCTGGGCATGATCACTCGGTCGATCACGTGGATGACGCCGTTGGCGCAGAGAATGTCGGTCTTGATCACGTTGGCGTTGTCCACGGTCACGCCGTTATCCACGGAGATGTCGATCCGCTGACCGTTGAGCGAGGCGGCGCGGGTCCGGGTGATGACGTCGCCGGCAAGCAGCTCACCGGGAACGACGTGGTAAGTCAGGATGGCCGTGAGCATCGCCTTGTTCTCGGGCTGCAGCAACATCTCGACCGTGCCCTTCGGAAGCCGGGAGAACGCCTCGTCCGTGGGGGCGAAGACGGTGAAGGGGCCGTTGCTCTTGAGGGCATCCACGAGGCCGGCTACCTGAAGCGCCGCGGCGAGCGTCTTGAAAGACCCGGCGGAGACAGCGGTGTCCACGATGTCCTTGCCCTGACGGTAGGAGGCCGTCATGGCCGTCTGACCTTCCGAGGACGGGCAGCCGGCATGGCCGGGGCTCGCGATCAGACCGGTTGCGACAGATCCGGCGGCCAGCGTCATGGTGAAAGCGGAGAGGTTCATTTCAATCGTTCCTTTCAGTCAATGATTGATGAGGGGCCCGCAAGCCCCCGCTTGGTGTCTCTAAATGTGCTTTCGCCGGCCGCGATACTCTGGATTCAGTCGCCGAGGCCGAAACAGAGTCTGTGGCCTGCCCGCCCCCGAAGCTCATGACCATCACGATCAGCCGCAAGTCACCGGGGTATCTGCTCGAAGCGGTCCAGAATCTCGCAGGGTCGCGCGACGAGGTCTTTGCATTTTTTGCCGACGCGGAGAACCTCGAACATCTCACACCGCACACCCTTCGCTTCCGCATCCTCACGCCCGTGCCGATCGAGATGAGGGCGGGGGCGCTCATCGACTACCGCCTGCGGATACGGGGCGTGCCCGTGCGGTGGCAGAGCGAGATCACCGCGTGGGAGCCGCCATACCGATTCGTCGACGAGCAGCGTCGGGGACCCTATCGGTGGTGGCAGCACGAGCATCGTTTCACCGACGACAACGGCGCCACGCGGGTCGAGGACCGTGTCTACTACGGAGTGCCGGGCGGGGCATTGGTCCACGGGCTGCTCGTCTCTCGTGAGGTGCAGCGCATCTTCCGTTATCGCCACGACCGACTCGTGGAGCGGTTCGGGCGGGCGGCTGAATCGGCCCCCCACCGTCCGGCCCCGAAACCCTGAATCCAGCCCGATTGGCGAGGCGAACACGGACCGTCACCGCCGGTTTTCGGCAGTGCTGCTACATTCTCCGTCCCGGAACAACCCCGTGAGCGGCAAAGTTCTTTCCATCAAGCGATGGCTCGACTCCAGCGTCGCGGCCTCGGACGTCGACGACCTCGACGACCGGCGGATCGATCTGCTGCGTTGTGCCCCGTTCGTGGCCATGCACCTGGCGTGCCTCGGCGTCATCTGGGTTGGTGTCAGCTGGATCGCGGTGGTCGTGGCGGCGCTGCTGTACGTCGTCCGGCTGTTTGCCGTGACGGGCTTCTATCACCGGTACTTCTCGCACCGCACCTTCCGGACTTCGCGGGCCTTCCAGTTCGTGATGGCGGTCGTGGGCAGCTCGGCGGTGCAGCGTGGCCCCTTGTGGTGGGCGGCACATCACCGGCATCATCACAAGCACTCCGATCAGAACCCCGACCACCACTCCCCGACTCTTCGCGGCTTCTTCATGAGTCACGTCGGCTGGTTCATGACCCGAGCGGGCTTCGCCACCAAATCCCGGCTGGTCCGCGACTGGGGCCGCTTCGGCGAGCTGAAGCTGCTCGACCGGTTCGACTGGCTGGTGCCGCTGTTGCTTGCCGCGGGCACGTTCGGTCTTGGCGCGTTGCTCGCCCGCGTCGCGCCCTCGTTGGGCACGAGTGGCTTGCAGATGCTCGTCTGGGGTTTCTTCATCTCCACGGTGGCCCTCTATCACGTGACGTACACGATCAACTCGCTGGCACACCGGTTCGGCCGGCAGCGCTTCCCGACCGATGACGACAGCCGCAACAACCTCTGGCTGGCGTTGGTGACCTTCGGCGAGGGGTGGCACAACAACCATCACCACTACCCGGCCTCGGCACGGCAGGGCTTTTACTGGTGGGAGATCGACCTGACGTACTACACGCTGCGGCTCCTGTCCTGGACCGGGCTCATCTGGGACCTCCGGCCGGTTCCGCAGCGCGTGCTCCTGGAGGGCAAGGGGCAGGCAGGCCCCGCGTCGGGCTGACTGGCATGATCAGGCTCAACGAGAACCACCGGTCGCGGATCGCCATCGTGGGCTCGGGGATTTCCGGGCTCGTGGCGGCTCATCTCCTGCACCGGCGCCATGACATCACCGTCTTCGAGGCCAACGACTACGTCGGCGGTCACACCAACACGGTCGACGTCGAGCTCGGCAACGAGCGGCACGCCGTGGACACGGGCTTCATCGTCTTCAACGAGCTCAACTATCCGAACTTCGTCAAGCTGCTCGACGAGATCGGCATCGAGTCTCAGCCGTCCACGATGAGCTTCAGCGTGCGCTCGGATCGGACGGGGCTGGAGTACAACGGGACCTCCGTGAACCGGCTCTTCGCCCAGCGCCGCAACCTCCTGCGGCCGCGGTTCCACGGCATGATCAGAGACATCCTGCGATTCAACCGCGAAGCGCCCGCCGTGCTCGACGGCGCCGACGACGACATGACCGTCGATGAGTACGTGTCCGCCCACGGCTACCGGGAGGCCTTCGCTGAGGAGTTCCTCGTCCCGATGGGCGCCTCGATCTGGTCCTGCCCGCCGCGGACATTCCGGGAGTTTCCGATTCGCTTCGTCGTCGAGTTCTTCGACCACCACCTGATGCTCAAGGTGTCGGGCCGGCCCCAGTGGCGAGTCGTCCGCGGCGGCTCCCGACGGTACGTCGACGCCCTCACCCGACCGTTTGCTCGTCGGATCCGCCTCCGCACGCCGGTCATGTCGGCGCGGCGGCTGCCGGACCGCGTGGAGCTGACCACCGGCGCGGGCCCCGAGCGATTCGACCACGTGATCTTCGCCTGTCACAGTGACCAGGCACTGGCCATGCTCGACGATGCGTCGCCGACCGAGCGTGACGTTCTCGGAGCCTTCCCCTACCAGCGCAACGAGGCAGTGCTGCACACGGACCACGCGCTTCTCCCGCGACGGCGGCGGGCGTGGGGTGCGTGGAACTATCACATCCGGCGCGACAACCCAGACGCGGTCGCCGTCACCTACAACATGAACATCCTCCAGCGGCTGGTTTCGCGTCACACGTTCTGCGTGACGCTCAACGACGACGAGGGCATCGAAAGCGGCCGGATCATCGATCGCTTCGTCTATGACCATCCCGTGTACACGGCCCGGCGGGCCGAAGCCCAGGCCCGCCACCGGGAGCTGATCAACGCCAACCGGACGTCATACTGCGGGGCGTACTGGGGCTACGGCTTCCACGAGGACGGCGTGCGAAGCGCGCTCGCCGTCGGTCGGGCTTTCGGGGAGACGCTTTGACATGGACAGCTGCCTTTACGAGGGTCACGTTCGCCATCGGCGCTTCTCGCCCGTGGAGAACTCGTTTCGGTATGCACTGTTCATGGTGTACCTGGATCTCGCCGAGCTGGACCGGGTCTTTCAGGGACGCTGGCTGTGGTCGACGCGACGGCCGTCGATCGCCTGGTTCCGGCGCGCCGACCATTTCGGTGATCCCGAGGTGCCCCTCGACGAGGCCGTCCGCGACCTCGTGGAGACGGAGACGGGTCGGCGGCCATGCGGCCCGGTTCGGCTGCTCACGAATCTGCGCTACTTCGGGTACTGCATGAACCCGGTGAGCTTCTACTACTGCTTCGACGCCTTCGACGAGCAGGTGGAGACGGTCGTCGCCGAGGTTCACAACACGCCGTGGGGCGAGATGCACACCTACGTGCTGCCCCTGACCATGAACGAGGGCAGCGGGCGGCGCAAGCGATTCCGATTCCGCAAGGCGTTTCACGTCTCCCCGTTCATGGACATGGACCAGGACTATGACTGGCGGATGGCCGATCCCGGCGAGCGTCTGCCCGTGCACATGGAGAACTTCGAGAGCGGGTCCCGGCTCTTCCACGCCACGATGCTCCTGAGACGCCGTCACATCACCGGAGCCGCGCTCGCCCGCGTGCTGGTGAAGTACCCGTTCATGACGGGAAAGATCATTGCGGCGATCTACTGGCAGGCCGCGCGTCTGTGGCTCAAGCGATGCCCGTTCTACCCCCACCCGAAACGCCGACTGCCGGAGGCCGGCACGCCGTGAGCGAGACGATCATTCCCAGGACGGTGGCCGTGACCGGCCCCCGCGCAGCCGGGTGGCTCGATCGCGTTTGCCGCAAGGTGGTCCTTCGACGACTCGAACGCCTTCAGGGCGGACGCGTGGTCATCGCCGACAACACGGGCACCGAGATCGTCGGTTCCGGCGAACCGGTGGTGACCGTTCGTGTGGACGACCCGCGCTTCTACCGGCGGGTGGTCTTCGGGGGCAGCCTCGGCGCCGCCGACGCATGGATCCGGGGGTTGTGGTCATGTGACTCGCTGGTGGAGCTGCTTCGGATCTTCTGCCGCAACCTCGACGTCGCCGATTCGGTCGAGGGCGGGGCGGCCCGCGTCGGATCGGCCGTAGCCGGCGCCATGCACGCTCTCAGAAGAAACAACCGCGCCGGCAGCCGCCGCAACATCGTGGCCCACTATGACCTGGGCAACGACTTTTTCGCCCTCATGCTCGACGACACGATGACGTACTCCAGCGGGATCTTCCCGCGGCCCGACAGCACGATGCGCGAGGCGTCCGTGGAGAAGCTCGACCGCGTGTGCCGCAAGCTGAAGCTGGGGCCGCACGACCGGGTCCTGGAGATCGGCACGGGGTGGGGGAGCTTCGCGATACACGCCGCCGGCAACTACGGCTGCCGGGTCACCACGACGACGATCTCGCGGCGACAGCACGAGCTGGCAACGACCCGAATCCAGGAGGCGGGGCTCCAGGACCGCGTGGAGCTCCTTCTGGAGGACTACCGGGACCTGCGCGGGACCTACGACAGGATCGCTTCGATCGAGATGATCGAAGCGGTGGGGCATCGGTATCTGGACGGCTACTTCGGCGCGTGCAGCCGGCTGCTGTCCGCCGACGGGCTCATGGTTCTGCAGGCGATCACGGTGCCCGACCAGCGGTGGGCGCAGTACCGGCGCTCGGTCGACTTCATTCAGCGGTACGTGTTCCCGGGCAGCTGTCTTCCCTCGCTCGGAGCGATGGTCGGTTCCCTCGCCCGCGCCACGGATCTCCGGGTCATCGGACAGGAGGACATCACGCCTCACTACGTCACGACGCTGCAACGGTGGCGGCAGCGCTTCCGGGAGAACATCGCCGAGGTGAGCCGTCTCGGCTACCCCGACGAGCTGCTGCGTCTCTGGGACTTCTATCTGTGCTACTGCGAGGCGGGGTTCGCCCAACGGACGATCGCCGATGTGCAGCTGGTGCTGGCCAAGCCCGGCTATCGAGGCGAGGCGGCAGCGATGTGACCATGGTGTACAAGCTGCTCAACTTCATCGGCTTTCAGGTGGGCTGGTTCGCCTGTGTGCTCGGCGCGGCCAACGGGTATCCGTGGCTGGGACCCGCGGTCGTGATGGCTCTCGCCGCGGCAAACCTCGTCGCCCGACGCCGGTTTGCCGCCGATCTGCTGCTCGTCGTGCTGGCGGGCGTGCTGGGCTACGCCGTCGACTCGGTGCTGGTGATCGCCGGAATCCTGCAGTTTGACGCGGCCGCCCAGCTCGGCCGGCCGAGCACGGTGTGGATGGTCGCGATGTGGGTCAACATCGCGCTCACGCTCAACGCCTCGCTGGGATGGCTGCAGGGGCGATACGTGCTCGCCGCGGTCCTAGGGGCGGTGGCCGGACCTCCGGCCTATCTCGCCGGAGCGCGGCTGGGTGCGGTGGACTTCGCCGCTCCCGTGGCCATCAGCCTGCTGGTGGTCTCCGTTGAGTGGCTCGTCTCGATGCCGGCTCTGCTGGGGCTGTCCGTGCTGGCCCGACGGGTCGTCGCTCGAGGCGACATGCCGGTGGTGGCCGGCGAGGAGAAGCGACGATGAGCACCTGGACGCTCGTCATCGTCGGCGGGGCGGTCATGGCCGTCATCACAATCTGGCGGTGGCTCGTGCAGCGGGCGCGGCACAACGTGGTGTTCTCCGAAGCCGAGGACGGCCGCGACCACGCGCTGCGCAAGCGCTGCAGTGCCCGCACGCCGGTCAACCTGTTCTGGACGGAGCAGCGGGCCCTCGAAAGCCGGCCCGTGGCGTACCGCGCGCGGACCACCCGCGTGTTCTTCCCCTGGCCCCCGAAGCAAGAGAGGAGACCGGCATGAGCATGGTCCTCGATCTCGGCCTGGCGTGTGTCGAGCGCGGCTGGATGCCCCGGGTCCTGACCCGGGCCGCGATGCGGCAGCTTTGCCGACGGCGTCTGCGTGAAGAGCGCTTGCGGAGCACGGGGCCCGAGACGTTCGTCGAAGACATGCGCCGGGGGCCCGTGGCCCCGCTGCCCGACAAGGCGAACGAGCAGCACTACGAGGTGCCGGCGGAGTTCTTCCGGCTCGTGCTCGGACCGCATCGCAAGTACAGCAGCTGCTACTGGCCGCAGGGCATGACGGAGCTGTCGGACGCGGAGCGGTTCACGCTCTCGCTGACCTGCCGGCGGGCGGAGGTTCGCAACGGGCAGGACATCCTGGAGCTCGGCTGCGGCTGGGGCTCGCTGAGCCTGTGGATGGCCCGGCGGTATCCCGACAGCCGCATCACCGCCGTGTCCAACTCGACGTCGCAGCGGCAGTTCATCGAGGCAGAGGCAGCATCCCTGGGCCTGGGCAACCTGAGCGTGATCACGTCGGACATGAACGACTTCGAGACGACGAATTGCTTCGATCGCGTCGTCTCCGTGGAGATGTTCGAGCACATGCGGAACTACGCGGAGCTGCTGCGGCGGATCGCCGGCTGGCTGAGACCGCAGGGCAAGCTGTTCGTCCACATCTTCTGCCACCGGGACCTCGCCTACGCCTTCGAGACGACCGGCTCAGAAAACTGGATGGGACGGCATTTTTTCACCGGCGGGATCATGCCGAGCCGCGACCTGCTGAAGCGCTTTGATGAGCACCTGACCGTGTCGCGGCAGTGGGACTGGGACGGGACGCACTACCAGCGGACGGCCGAGGCGTGGCTGGTAAACCTCGACGACCGGGCCGCCGAGGCGCTTCCGGTGCTCGCCGACACCTACGGCACGGCCCGGGCCGGGCTTTGGCTCGAGCGCTGGCGTCTGTTCTTCATGGCCGTGGCCGAGCTGTTCGGCTGCGACGGCGGCCGGCAGTGGGGCGTCTCGCACTACCTGCTGGAGCCGACGACGCGGGACGCCCCACGCCCCGACACCGCCGCCCTGACCACGGTCGCCTGATGATGGTCATCGCCCGAGCACTGCTTGTCCTGGGAACCCTGGTCATGGCCGTGGCCCTGATCTACGGGTTCACACGCGGCGACGGCTGGACAGAGGTCGCCGAGCTCGTGGCGTTCCCGTGGTTCAACGTGTCGCTGGTCGACGTCTACGTCGGCTTCGGCCTGTTCGGCGGCTGGATCGCGTTTCGCGAGCGGTCGGCGGCTCGGGCCGCGGGGTGGATCGTGGCCATACTCGTGCTCGGCAACCTGGCGAGCTGCGTCTACGCCCTGGCGGCGATGAGCACCTGCGGCGGCGACTGGCGGCGATTCTGGCTCGGTCATCGAGCTGCAGGCATGACCGAGCCCCAAGCGTCGAGGCGATCGTGATGAAGAGGCACCGGATCATGCGCATCGTCGCCGCCGTCATGCTGGCTCTGTGTGCGGTCGAGGCCGTCCGGGCGCAGGACGCACCGCCTTCGGAGCCCCCGGACGACGGGCAATTGAGCCTGAGCTTTCCGCTGCAGTCAGCGTTTGTTCATCAGCTCGACACGGAGATCGACGGCGGCGGCTCTTTCCATGTGAATCGACTCGCCGTTCGCCCCGCCGTGGAATGGCGGATCGGCCGCCAGTTCAGAGTCTCGGCCGCGGTGGGCTACGACTACGACCAGTACGACTTCTCCGGCGCCGGCGGCCTGGGAGCGCTCGACCCGTGGGACGACATCCACACGCTGCAGGCGGGGGCGATGCTCCGGTGGATGCCCGACGACACCTGGACGGTCTTCGCGGCCCCGACGATCCGCTTCTCCGCCGAGCACGGCGCCGATCTCGACGACGGTGTTCACGGCGGCGGCTTTGTTGGCTTCTCGTACCGGTTCAGTGACCGGCTGACGCTGGGACCGGGCGTCGGGGCTCTCACTCAGATCGAGGACGACGTCAGCGTCTTTCCTGTCATCCTGATCGACTGGAAGATCACCGATGACCTGACGCTGCGGACGGGGCGGGGGCTGGGCGCCAGCCAGGGACCGGGTCTCGTGCTGGCCTGGGCGTTCGCCGAGCACTGGGAGCTCACGGTCGGGGGCCGCTACGAGTCACGTCGTTTTCGCCTCGCCGACGACGGCCCGGTCCCCGGCGGCGTGGGGGAGGAGTCGTCGTTTCCGCTGTACGGCGGAATCACCTGGGCGCCCAGCGAGGACCTGAGCCTCAGCGTCCTGGGGGGTCTCAGCTTCGCCGGCTCGCTGGAGCTCGACTCTCCCAGCGGCGCCGGCGTCGCGAAGCAGGACTACGACCCCGCCGGGTTTTTCGGGGTGATCCTGACGGGCCGTTTCTAGGAATCCGGGCCTCGAAAAAGGTTGCTCCCGCGCGAATCCGGGCAGGAGGCGGCGGCGAAACCACGGCAACAACCGCTGGCTGTCGCTACACACAGGAGGCTGACCGCATGAAACGTGTTCTGACACTCATCGCCGTGTCGGGGGTCGCCCTTGGATGTCTGACGTCCACATCTGCCGCCGCCACCATCAAAGAACTCGTCGAGCAGAGCGGTGGACCGGGTGAATTTGATACGAACCGCTACGACTACGACATCCTCCTCAACGCGCTTCTCGCGGCCGGACTCGACGGTGCTCTGGACAATGCGGAGGACGACCTGACGGTCTTCGCCCCCAATGATCGCGCCTTCATCCGTCTCGCCCGCGATCTCGACTACAAGGGCCCCAGAAACGAGCAGGACGTGTGGGACTTCCTGCTCGATAACGTCCCGCTCGATCTGCTCACCGACATCCTGACCTACCACGTCGCACCGGAATCTCTTGACCTGATCGACGTCATTCTGGCCAGCATCTTCGGCGAGACCATCCCGACCCTCCAGGGCGAGACGATCGAACCCTTCTTCTTCATCTTCATCGACAACGAGCCGGCGCTGCGGAACCCGCGTCTGTTCGTGCCGTTCAACGTGCGGGCAGACAACGGAATCATTCACACGATCAACCGCGTGCTGATTCCGTTCCCCTTGTCGGAAAGCCCTTGAACACGCTTGCGGACGCCGCGCGTCCGTGATCGGACGTCCCCCTCAGAGTTCCCTGGGTCGCACTGGCCCGGGGGACTTTTTGCGCTCGCTCATCGTCGAAGCGGCACGGTGGCCGTCGTGTCCTGGATGTAGACCAGCAGATCGTAGAGCTGCTGCACCTTGGCCGGGTAGAACTGACTGTCCATGGCAAAGATCTCGCGCGACCCGTGCGTGCACTCGCCCAGGGCCACGATGCGAGCGTCGCCGATCACCGTTTTGAGGGGTTCGAGGTCAGCGAAGCCGTGTCCGGCCTCCACCGTCTCGAAGGCAACGGCGTTGGTCTCAATCCAGTCGATCTGGGACGGGTCCGGCCCCCGGCACGGGCCGCGACCATGGTGCCCAGGCCGATCGCGATCACAACGCGACGCAAGGCTCGCATTCTAAATCAGATCGGCCGGCCCGACCGATACAAGTCCAACGATGGGGCGGCTGGCTCTCTTTCATCACAAGGCGGCGACGCGATGGATCCGGGCGGTGCTGGCGGGGGCCGCCGAGCGGACGGGCTTCACGCTGCGTATGTTCGGCGGGCTCGAACCGGGCGACCTCGCCGACGTCAGGGCCGGGGCGTGCGCCGAACACGACCTCTGCTCGATCGGCAACATCGACTACGAGGTCGTCAGCGGGCTGCCGCACGAGTTCAAGGCCTTTCACGTCTATCGCGACCCGCGTGACTTCATCGTGTCGGCGTACTTCTCCCACCTGCACTCGCACCCCGTCTTCGCCGACCTCGACGAGCATCGCAAGCGTCTCGCGAGCCTGCCCGAGGAAGAGGGCATCCTGCTGGACATCGACTGGACCGAGCGTCACGTCGGTTACCTGAGCCGGATCGCCCGCTGGAGCTTCCGCGACCCGCGGATCGTGGACCTGCGGATGGAGAACCTCGTGACCAACCCGCTCAATGTCTTCACACGGGTGTTCGAGTTCATCGAGCTCGAGGTCGATCGCGACGTGCTGGCGGAGGTCCTGGAGGCCAACTGCTTCGCGAGGATGTCGGGGGGCCGGGAGCCGGGCCGGGAGCAGGCGGAGGCGCACTACCGCAAGGGCGTTCCCGGCGACTGGCGCAACCACTTCACCCCCAGGATCGAGCAGTACCTCGAGCAGCGGTTCGCGGGGCTCGTGCAGCAGCTCGGCTATGCCGCCTGATCGCGGCCGGTGACGCACGTGCGTCACCCGGTCCATCCGTTCTCCGCATGGACGGATGATCGGGCCCAGGTTCGAGCCGCGAGTCTCAGCGATCCTCGTCGGTGCAGATGAAGAACTGCAGGGACCGGCGCTCGGCGGCCTCCGGGTGGGCGTCCACGGCGTGCCACGAGTCGTCGGTCACGTAGAAGCTCATGAGGGTGTTGGGCAGATAGGGGGCGGTGAACACCGTGTGGAACTGATCCCAGCCGTCGAGCTTGTCGTGGGGGCCGGGATCGGGCGAGCCGTTCTTGGGGACCAGGACGCTCGTGCCGAACTGCTGCTGGCTGTCGTCACGCGGTAGATAGAAGAGCATCGTGATGAGCTTGGTCCGCGTGTCCGGATGGGGCCCGATGCCGTAGCCGGACATGTCGCGGAACAGATAGACCATCGGCCGGCACCGCCCCCGGAAACGGGCGGCCGCCGAGCCGCAATACTTGTCCAGCACGGCGTTCATGAAGGGCTCGTTGACGAACAGCTCCCGGAACTCGCTCCAGAACGAGCGCTGCGGCCCGTCGAGGCGAGCCACGTCCTCGT
>JBFGEG010000107.1:0-11783 GCA_041580235.1 Phycisphaerales bacterium | reverse complement strand
CGTGGATGTCTACGTCACCAACGTCGGGGCCAACGTGCTGCTCACCAATGACGGGACGGGACGCTTCACCGACGTGACGGCCCCTGCGGGCGTGGGCGATCCCGGCTGGGGGGCCAGCGCCGCCTTCTTCGACTACGACCTCGACGGCGACCTGGACCTGTTCGTGTCCAACTACCTGCTGTGGTCGGTGGCGACCAAGGTCGACTGCTACGGCGACTTTCACGAGGGGCTGGACTACTGCGGCCCCAAGGCGATCGACCGGCCGGCTCGCGACGTGCTCTACCGCAACAACGGCGACGGGACGTTTGACGACGTCACGAGCGAGGCGGGGCTGGGCGATCATCGGGGCACGGGCCTCGGCGTCGTGTGCGGCGACTTCAACGGCGACGGCCGGCCCGACATTTTCGTCGCCAACGACGCCTGGGAGGATCGATTGTGGATCAACCTCGGCGACGGACGTTTCGAGGACCGCGCGCTGCTGGCCGGGTGCTCGGTGGCCGAGAGCGGGATGGCGACCGCGGGCATGGGTGTGACCGCCGCGGACATCGATGACGACGGCGATCTCGACCTCATGGTCTGCAACCTCGTCGCCGAGACCGATTCGGTCTTCCGTAACGAAGGTGACTACTTCACGAACATCACCGCCGCGGCGGGGATCGCTCCGGTGAGCCGGCCCTTCACGCGGTTCGGGATGGGTTGGATCGACTTCGACAACGATGGACGAGTCGACCTGTACCAGGCCAACGGCCGCGTCAAGCGTCACGAGAAGCTCTACTCCGACGACTATTACGCGGAGCCGAACCTGCTGTACCGGGGCGTCGCGGGCGGGCGATTCGAGCCGGTCGTGCCGCGGGGCGGGACGGTTGAGCAGCTCGTCGGGTCGAGCCGGGCTGCGGTGTTCGGGGACGTGAACAACGACGGGGCCGTGGATGTTCTCGTGGTCAACCGCGACGGGCCCGCCCACCTGCTGATCAATGCCGTCGAGAGCCGAGGGCACTGGCTGCTGCTGCGTGTCCTCGGCGACAACGGTGCCGACGCGATCGGGGCCCGGGTCACCATGCAGGTCGGCGAGCGCACCGTGACCCGCGACGTGCGTACGGCCTACAGCTACCTCGCGGCCAACGACCCCCGCATCCACATCGGCCTCGGCGACCGCGACCTCGCGCGAAACGTCACCGTCCGCTGGCCCGACGGCACCACCGAGGCCTTCGGCGATCTCAAGGCCGACCAGATCGCCACCCTACGTCGTGGACGGGGCAACCCCTAGCACACGCCCCCCGATGTCTCGCCGCCAGAACGCTCCCTCGAAGTGAATCTGCCCGCACGCGGCGTTGGCGAGATCGCGGGCCGACCGGAGGTCCTCGGCCAGCGCGGTGACGCCCAGCACGCGGCCGCCGCTGGTGACCAGGCGGCCCTGCTCGTCGTACCCGGTGCCGGCGTGAAAGACGATGACGTCGCGTCCGCCCCCGGACAGCGCCTCCGCCTCGTCGATGCCCGTGATCGGCCTGCCCGTCTCGTACGATCCGGGGTAGCCGGCTGAGCACATGACGACACAGCAGGCCGTCCGTGGATCGAAGTTGACGTTCACCCGGTCGATCGTGGCGGCGGCGTCGGCCCCGGCGGCCACGACGCACGTCGCCCACAGCAGCTCGAAGAGGTCGCCCTGCAAGCGGGCCATGAGGGGCTGGCACTCGGGGTCCCCGAAGCGGCAGTTGAACTCGAGGACCTTGGGTCCGCCCGGAGTCAGCATGATTCCCGCGTAGAGCACGCCGCAGTAGGCGATGCCTTCACGGCGGAGGGCGTCGGCGGCGGGGATGACGATCTCCCGCTGGATGACCTCCGCCGTCGGGCCGTCGAGCAGGGGGGTGGGGCAGTAGGCGCCCATCCCGCCCGTGTTGGGCCCCGTGTCGCCCTCGCCGACCTGCTTGTGGTCCTGGCAGGGATCGAGCAGCCAGATGGAGCGCCCCGCCACGAGGGCCATCACGGAGACCTCCTGCCCGGCGAGCTTCTCCTCGACGAGGACCGTTTCACCGGCCGCCCCGAACTCCCGACGGACCATGATGCGGTCCACCGCCTCCAGCGCCTCGTCGGGGGTCTCGCAGACGATGGCACCCTTGCCCGCGGCCAGCCCGGACGCCTTGACGACGCACGGCTCCTCGTGGGCGCGGATCCACGTGGTCGCCCGCTCGTGATCGTCAAAGACCCGCGTCTCAGCCGTGGGGATCGCGGCCTGACGCATGAGCTGCTTGGCAAAGGCCTTGTCCGCCTCGAGCCGGGCCGCGTCTCGGGTCGGTCCGAAGACCATGCGGTCATCGGTCGCAAGGACGTCGGTGATGCCGGCGGCCAGGGGGCCTTCGGGGCCGACCACCACCAGGTGGATGTCGTTGTGGTCGCACCACCGTTGCATCATGAACGTGTTGGAGAGATCCATCGGCTGGGGGCAGGGTGTGCCCAGGCGGGCGAGCCCGCCGTTGTGCGGATCGCCGAGCCACAGCGTCGCCACCCGCGGCGACCGGCTCAGCTTCCAGGCCAGGGCGTGCTCGCGGCCGCCGCCGCCGATCAGCAGCACGTTGGCGCGTTCGGGCGGGGCTGGGGGCCGGCGTCGACGGGTGGGCATGGGGTCAGTGTAGCGTGGGGCAAACCCCGATCTTTGGTTCAGCCGCCCCACGGTTGGGACGAGGTCAAAACAGGAGGATCGCGGAACCCCGAACGGACCCGGGCGTACGACACTCAAAGCGGACGTATGGAACACGAGAGTCACCAGGCGAACGGACGGCAGCCCGCGAGGCGGGTGACCGTCGCGCCGCCGCCCGCAACCCCGTCGGAGTCGGAGATCCTGGAGCGGGCCTGCCGCCACTTCAGGCTGCGCACCCGCGGTGATCTCGACCAGGTCGCCGGCGGCTCCGTGGTGCCGGCGGCCGTGACCGAGCCGGGCTGCGACCCCGTCAGCTCCTGATCCGCCGGCCCTTGCGACCCGTGATCCCGGCCTTCGACGCCGGCTCGCCCGGCTTCGATCCGAGACGCTGCGGGGAGCCGAAATCGGGCATCGACTTCAGGGCCGCGACCTGATCGCGAAGACGGGCGGCCTTCTCGAAGTCGAGTCGCTCGGCCGCCTCCATCATCTCCACGGTCAGCATCTGCACGAGCTCGTCGCGATCGTGCTCCCGTTCGTCGGACGGCCGGGTGACGGCGGCCCTGGCGGTCTTGCTCGCCTGCAGCTCCTGCTCGATGCCGCGACGGATCGCCTTCTGGATCGACCGGGCGGTGATGCCGTGCGTCTCGTTGTAGGCGAGCTGCTTGACCCGGCGGCGCTGCGTCTCGTCCATCGCCGACTGCATCTGCTCGGTCACGGTGTCGGCGTACATGATCACCTTCGAGTTGATGTTGCGGGCGGCGCGACCCATGGTCTGGATCAGGCTCGTCTCGCTGCGGAGGAACCCCGTCTTGTCGGCGTCGACGATGCACACCAGCGACACCTCCGGCAGGTCAAGCCCTTCGCGGAGCAGGTTGACCCCCACCAGGACGTCGAAGTCGCCGGCGCGGAGACCGCGGAGGATCTCCACCCGCTCCAGGGTGTCGATCTCGCTGTGGAGGTAGCGGGTGGACAGCCCCCGTTCGCCGAGGTACCGGTTGAGATCCTCCGCCAGCCGCTTCGTGAGCACCGTGATCAGAACCCGCTCGCCGCGCTGGGCCCGCTGGAGGGACTGCTCGATGAGATCGGCGACCTGGCCTTGGGCCGGCTTGACCTCGATGGGCGGGTCGACCAGCCCCGTCGGTCGGATCACCTGCTCGACGATCTCGCCGCCGCACCGGTCGAGCTCAAAGGGGCCGGGCGTGGCCGACACATAGACGGTCTGCGGGACCACGGCCTCGAACTCCTCGAACCGCAGGGGGCGGTTGTCCAGGGCGCTGGGAAGACGGAAGCCGTGGTCGATGAGCACCTGCTTGCGGCTTCGGTCGCCGAAGAACATCCCCCGGATCTGGGGGAGCGTGACATGGGACTCGTCCACGAACACCAGCCAGTCGTCCGGGTCGTGTCCGGCGACATGGCGGAAGTAGTCGAGCAGCGTGTAGGGCCGTCCACCCGGCGGACGGCCGTCGAGGTGCCGCGAGTAGTTCTCGATGCCGGAGCAGTAGCCGATCTCCTCGATCATCTCCAGGTCGTACTTGGTGCGGGCCAGGAGCCGCTGGGCCTCCAGCAGCTTGCCGTCGCCGCGAAGCCGCATGACCTGCTCGTCCAGCTCCTCGCGGATGCCCGTCAGCGCCGCCTGGAGACGGTCGTGCGGCATCACGTAGTGCACCGCCGGGAAGATGAACACCTGCTGCTCCTCGGCCAGCACCTCGCCCGTGGTCGGGTGGATCAGCTCCAGCCGCTCCACCTCGTCGCCGAAGAGCTCGATGCGGATCGCGAACTGCTCGTAGGCGGGGAAGACCTCAATCACGTCGCCGCGGACTCTGAATTGCCCCCGCTGAAACTCGATTTCGTTGCGGCCGTACTGCATGTCGGCCAGCGACAGCAGCAGCGCGCGGCGATCGACGCTCTCGCCCCGGCGAACGGCGAGCACGCGCTCCTTGTAGTCCTCGGGCGAGCCAAGCCCGAAAATGCAGCTGACGGAGGCCACGATGATCACGTCGTCACGGGACAGGAGGTTGCTCGTCGCGGCCAGCCGGAGACGGTCGAGGTCGTCGTTGCGCGAGGCGTCCTTCTCGATGTAGATGTCACGCTGGGGGATGTACGCCTCCGGCTGGTAGTAGTCGTAGTAGCTCACGAAGTAGCTGGTGGCGTTGTCCGGGAACAGCTCGCGCATCTCCTCGTAGAGCTGGGCGGCCAGCGTCTTGTTGTGGCTGATGATGAGCGTCGGCTTGCCCACCCGCGCGATCACGTTGGCCATGGTGAAGGTCTTGCCCGTGCCCGTGGCGCCGAGCAGCGTCTGGTGGGCACGGTCGGCGATGATGCCCTCCGTCAGCGCATCGATCGCGGCAGGCTGATCACCCATGGGCTGAAAGTCGCTGACAAGCTTGAACGCGGCGCGCCGGCTCACCGGACCATTCTACGGCCGGGCTACTTCCTGACGGGGAACCGCGTATCGTAGGTCTGGCGGTCCATGAGACCGTCGAGCGGCGACGGGTCGGCGGTGCGGATCTTGACCAGCCACCCCTTGCCGTAGGGGTCGGAGTTCAGCAGCGACGGCTGGTCGATCGCCTCCCGGTTGATCTCGATGATCTCACCGCCGACGGGCGAATACACGTCGCTGGTGGTCTTGACCGACTCCACCTCGCCCACGGACTCGCCCGGCAGAACGGTCGTCTTGACCGCCTTCATCTCGACGTAGGTCACGTCGGTCAGCTCGTCTGCAGCGTACTGGGTGACACCGAGGGTCACGACGTCCCCGTCGAGGTCGAGCCACTCATGGGTTTCGGTGAATCGGCACTCGGAGGGTACGGGCATCGACGGGGGCTCCGGGGGAGGAGGGGCCATGATAGGTCTCGCCGCAGGGTGGGCAACCGGGGCTGCAGGGCCCCTCACCGGTTCGGGATCGCTCCCGCGGGCGGTTCCCGCAACGTGATCCGGGGTGGGAAGATAGGCAAAATGTGCCGACTGGGCATTGCCTTCGCCTGCCGCGGCTGTATCATTACCGCCGTCGGGGACCATTCTCGTCCTACGATTTATTCACGGATCTTTCTCCCCTCCGGAAAACGTCGGCCTTACCCGGTCGGCGTTTTCTTTTCCGGGCACGGTGGTGAGCCGGGCGAGAATTGGACGTGATCCGCGCGGTGGGCTAGCCTGCGGCGGGTGCCCCGGGCCCCCCGGAACACGGGGGTCTTACGGCTCCATTGGAATGCAAATGCTGCTCACGCTCGCTGCCCGCTCGCTCCGCAAGCTCGTCGCGGCCGATGACGGCGGCTCGCTGTCGATGCTGGAGGTGCCGGACTTCTCGATCCGTCAGCTGCAGCTGCGGGGGATGAACGTGCCCTCGTCAATGCTCACGGGCTGGTCCCTGGAGGACCTTGATCGCCTGCGGGACTGCGGCGACAAGGCGGGCTGCCCCTGCCTGGTGCTCATCGAGGACACGCCCCTGAGTTTCGCGGCGTCGGATCCAGCGGTCATCGACGCCTCGGCCGAGCGGGTCGCCAGGCTGGCGGTGGCCGCGAATCGCCTGGGCTGCAACGCCCTGGCCGTCCGGTGCGAGGCGGCCGACACCGACGAGGCATTCGACCGGACGGCCGGAGAGCTGAAGACGGTCATGCCCGCGGTCGAGCGGCTCGAGCTCAACCTGCTGATCGCGCCCCACAAGGGGCTGACGGCCAAGCCGGACCGCCTGACCGATCTGCTCAAACGCATCGGAGGATTCCGGATCGGCTCCCTGCCGGACTTCGGTCACGCGGCCGCCTCCGGCGACCTGGTTGACGCGCTCCGCAAGCTCGCCCCGTACGCGGGCGCCGTGCACGCGACGGTGGAAGGCTTCGACAAGAAGGGAAGCCACCTGCACTTCGACCTCGCGAAAGGGGTGGCGGCCATTCGCAGCGTGGGCTTTCTCAACACGCTGGCCATCGACTACATCGGCAACGGCGACGCCGTGGCCAACATCGAGCAGGCCCGCACCATCCTTCAACAGGCGATCGACGCCGACAACGCGCACGGATGAATCGTCCGGGCGTGATCATCACCATCGATGGTCCCGCCGGGACGGGCAAGACCACGGTCGCCCACATGCTGGCCCGACGCCTTGGGCTGGACTTTCTGGATACCGGCGCGATGTACCGGGCGGCCGCCGCCATTGCGATCGAGCACGATATCGATCCCGCCGACGGGCCCGCCCTCGCCGCCGCCGTACGCGAGGCCGGCCTTCACTTCGACTGGGATGCCGATCCCCCGCGACTCATGCTCGGCGATCGCGATCTGAGCCGACGTATTCGCGAGCTTGACGTCAGCGCGATGGTCTCGATCGTGGCCGGTCAGCCCGAGGTTCGTCGCGTGCTCGTCGAGCAGCAGAGAGGCATCGCGGCCGAGCATCCCCGGCTCGTCACCGAGGGCCGTGACCAGGGCTCGGTGGTCTTTCCCGACGCGCGGCTGCGGTTCTATCTCGATGCCGCCGTGGAGGTGCGGGCGGCGCGGCGGGCCGCCCAGCTCATCGAGGCCGGCATGAAGGTCGACTACCAGCGTATTGTCGCCGACATCGTCGAACGCGATCGACTCGATTCCACGAGAAGCGACGGCCCGCTGATTCGACCCAATGGCGCGATCGAGGTGGACGCCGGCACGAAGACGGCCGAAGAGGTGACCGACGTGCTGGAAGAGGTCAGCCGCCAGACGTTCGCCGACGCCGGTCTCGACCCGTGAAGTTCTCCGACTATCGAAGCCGCGCCCCCAACCGGACCGCCGCCGCGGTCGTCATCTGGTGGATCATCGTCAGGAACCTGGTGCGGCTCGTTCTGTGGCTTGTCTACCGGCTGCGATGTTTTGGCCGCGAGCACGTACCCAACGAAGGGCCGGTCGTCTTCGCCGCCAATCACCAGTCGCACTACGATCCGCCGATCATCGGCGTGCTGGTGGGACCGTTTTCATCGCTGGCGCGTTCGGGTCTCTTCTCGTTCAAGCCCTTCGGCTGGCTGCTGCGGCAGTGCGGAGCCATCCCGATGGTGCGACGGGGGGGCGCCAGCGCCGGCGCGTTGCGGGCCGGGGTCGCCGAGTTGCAGTCACGCGGCCGTCTGCTGATCTATCCGGAAGGCAGCCGCACCCGCGACGGGGCCGTCACCCCGTTCCGCCCGGGCGTGCTGGTGCTCCTGCGGCGTGTGCCCCAGAGCACGGTGGTGCCGGTGGCCATCGAAGGAGCCTTCGATGTCTGGCCGATCACGCGCCGCTATCCCAGGCTGCGGGGCCGGATCATGACCATGGCGGGGCCGGGCATACCCGCCGAGGAGCTGCTGTCCGTCACGCCCCACGAAGCACTCCAACGGCTTCACGGCGTGATTGACGCCATGCGTCTGGACCTTCGCCGCAAGCTGCGTGAGAGGAGCGGCGGGCGATACCCCGCGCCGGGGCCGGGCGACGAGTGTGCCGGGCTCCCTACACCAGCATCCTCGCGCTCGCCCAGCCCATCAGCACGATGAACACCACCCGCACCCACCCCACGGGGAGGCGGTGGGTGAGCCCGGCTCCGATGAGGGCACCGACGGTGGCGGTCGGGGCCAGCACGGCGGCGAGCGCGAGGCTGTCCTGAAGCGTCAGCCCCAGTGAATTGCCCGCCGCGTCGGTGAGCTGGGACAGCGTGAGGTTTTTTCGCAGTGCGCCCAGCATGGCCGTCACGCTCATGACGGCGCTGCTCACGGCGATGGTGTCGCGAAGCGGCAGGTGGCAGAGTCGCTGCAGCAGCGGGTTGTTCACGGGACCGCCGCCGATCCCCAGCAGCCCCGCCACGAAGCCCATAAGGCCGCCGATCATGCCCGTCCGCCACCACCCCAACCGCGGCGGCGCCGGCTCCTCCGGCGGCAGGCGGTCCTCCCAGAGCTTGACCGCGTTGAAGGCGATGACGTAGAGCAGGAACGCGCCGTAGATCTTCGTGAGCATGTCGCCGGGTAACGCGTTGCTCGCCTCGACACCGACAATGATCGTGATGAGCCCGATGGGCACCATGCGGCCGACGACGTCCCAGCGGACGGCCCTGGCCCGCTCGTGTGCCAGCAACGCCGAGCCGGCCACGAAGATGTTGATGATCATGGCCGTGGCCTGCGACAGGTGCTGGTCGTACTTCATCACCAGCGTCAGGATCGGGATGATCACGATCGATCCGCCCACGCCGACAAGACCGCCGAGCGCGCCCGCGAAAAAACCCAGCGCGAAGAGGCTGACGAGCTCGACGGGAGTCACGGGCCGCAGTGTATGGGCGGGCTCAGTTCCCTGCCGGGTTCGCGGGCTGGTGAAGCGGACGCCCGGACCGCAAAAGATCCAGACGCCTCTCGATGACCGCCGCCAGGTCTTCCTCCCCGCGGCGACGGGCGACCTCCAATGCCTGCCGCGACACCTCGATCGCGCCCTCGAAATCCCGTGACTCGGCGAGTGCGGCCGCCAGGAGGTTCAGCGTCGGCACGTGCTCGGACCCGTTGAGCTCGACGAGCCGATTGGCCAGACGCACTGCCTCGGCGCCGTTGCGGTAGCGGGCCGACGGACAGGTGGCGAAGATCGTGGCCGCAGCGGCCAGCATGGGCTCGTGGTCGGGCGCGCGGGCGAGGCCTTGCCGCAGCAGCACGGAGGCGTGATCGAAGCGACCTCGCCGTGCCTCCGCCATGGCGAGGTTGGCGGTCGCCTCCGGCTCGTAGCACCCGAACGCCGACGCCCGACGCCAGTGATCGACGGCCGCCTCGGTGTTGCCGCGGGCGGCGTGGAGGCGGGCCAGGGCCAGGTGGGCGGGGACGTTGACCGGGTTGATTTCCAGGGCGCGGTGATACGCGGTGACTGCCTCCTCGACGGCGCCGCGTTGCTGCAGGATCGTGCCGACGTTGAACTGCGCCTCGTCGTGGTCGGGATCAAGCTGCAGGGCCGTGCGGAGATGGTCCTGCGCCTCGTCAAGCCGGCCAAGCTCCATCAGCGCCACCGCGAGGTTGTTGTGCACCTCGGGATCGCGATCGTCCAGGGCCAGCGCATCCTCGAAGTACGTCATGGCCTCGCCGGTTCGCCCCTGCCTCACGAGGACGCCGGCCAGGTTGAGGTGGTTGCGGACGCTGGCGGCGTTCAGATCGAGCGCCACCCGGAACGACTGCTCGGCCTCGTCGAGCCGGCCCCCCGCCAGCGCCCGAAGGCCGCGCTGCCCGTATGCCTTGGCGCTCACCGCCTCGGCGGTGACGAGCGCCCGGACGGGGTCCGACACCGGAGCAAGGTCGGGATAGGCCCTGACCAGCAGCGTCTCGCGCCGGGCGGAGTCGGTGTCTCCGAGGCGGCGGTGCACGCGGGCGAGCCGGGCGTGCACCTCCCGATCACAGAACTCCAGCTCCGCCGCCTGCTGCAGTCGGGCCAGCGCCTCGTCAAGCGCGCCGTCCCGCAGGGCGAGCTCGCCCAGACCGAGCAACGCCTTTCTCGACTGCGGGTCGATGGCCAGCGCCCTCTCGTAGCGTCGGCGGGCCTCGCCGGGACGGCCGGCGCGAAGCAGGGCGTCCCCGTACGTCTCGAGCAGCACGGCTGAATCAGGCGTCAGCGCGGCCGCCCGTTCGAGCAGCGTGATCGCCTCGACGGGGTCGTCGACGGCGAGGACAATCCCTGCCAGATAGGGCCAGCGACCGTCGCCGGGATCCAGCGCGGCGGCCTGCCGATAGCAGACGACGGCGGGGGCGAAGAGACCGTGGGCGTCGAGCACCATCCCCAGCCGACCCCACGCGCCCGCCGAGTCGGGGCTTCGCCGCAGCGACGTGCGGGCGGCCGCGATCTTCTCCCGCACGGGCGGGTCGGCATCGGCCACCTCGGGATCGGGGATCGGGACCCGGGCGGTGCGGGCGGGGGGATCGGCGCCGCCGCAGCCGACCAGGGCCAGGACGAGGATGCAGCCGGACACGAGGCGACTCATCGCGTCGTGCCCCGAATCAGGGTCACGATCCGGTCGGCCGGCTGGGGTCCGAAGTGCTGCCGGTGGCCGTCGGGCCAGCGAATCTCGATCTGCTCGACGGTGACCGCCGCCCCCAGCCCGAAGTGCGCGCGGTGGTCGCCGCTGGAGGCGTAGCTGTGCCCCGGGTTGATCGTGCGGCGGAGCACGCGGCCGCCGGCCGTCACCGTGACAACCGCCCCGTACGCGTCCCGCCGCCGTGCGGGATCAACGGCCCGGACGATCAGCCAGTGTGCGTCGCCGCGCCCCTGGGGCGTGTCGTTGCGGAACAGCCGCGCGGGGCCGTGGCAGTTGGAGACGAGCAGGTCGAGATCGCCGTCGTTGTCGATGTCTCCCGCCGCGAGGCCGCGGCTGACCTCGACGAGCCCGCAAAAGGGCCCGGTGTCGTCGCTGATGTCGGCGAAGCGGCCCGATCCGTCATTTCGAAACACGAGGTTGGGCTCAGCGTAGGCGGCCAGGGAGGACGTCGGCTCGACCCCCTCGATCAACGCCCCTCGCTTCACCCGCCCGTTGACCGCCACGAGGTCCAGCGCGCCGTCGTTGTCGAGATCGACGAACGCGGTGCCGAACCCGGTCAACGGGAAGCTCGGTCCCGCGAGCCCTGCGGGCGCCGTGACGTCGTCGAAGCCGCCCGTTCCGTCGTTGCGGTACAGCGTGTTGCTCTCTCGCGACAGGTGCGTCATGAAGAGATCAAGGTCGCCGTCGGCATCGATGTCCCCGGCGGTCACGCCCATGCTCGCTTCGGTGCTCGCGAAGGCGTTCAGCGCGGCGCCCAGCTCGGTGGCCGACTCCGTGAACGTGCCGTCGCCGTTGTTGAGCCAGAGGAAGTTCGCCTCCCCGTCGTTGGCCACGTAGACGTCCGGGTCCCCGTCACCGTCGAAGTCCTCACACATGACGCCGAGACCGCGACCGGCGATCCGTGCGATCCCGGCGGCGGCGCTGACGTCGTCGAAGGTGCCGTCGCCGTTGTTGTGAAAAAGCACGTCGCGGGTGGGGGGTGAGGCGAGGGGCCCGCAGAACTCCGGGCGCCCGGCGTCGTCGGAGCAGACCTTGGGTTCGGGATAGTGCACGTAGTTGGCGACGAAGAGGTCCAGGTGGCCGTCGAGATCGTAGTCGACGAAGCCCGCCGAGCACGCCCAGGCCTGGTTGTCGATCCCCGTCGCGGCCGTGGCGTCGGTGAAGGTGCCGTCG
>JBFGEG010000106.1:0-11890 GCA_041580235.1 Phycisphaerales bacterium | reverse complement strand
GCGGCATCCGGGGGCTGCGCGGCAGGTGTCTTGTTGTCCTGACGTCGGCGTCGTGCCGGTCCAACCGCGGCATCCATGCCGCGGACTGGTCTTGTCAAATCCGAGGCATCCTGCCTCGGATTTGAGCCCTCGCTCCGCTCGGGATCACCCGGCGTCCCTGGAACCGGGTTCTGCGCGGCGGGGGCTTCTACGATTCTCGTCCGGAATCCGGCGCTTTGGCGTCACCAGCGGGGGGAGGGCGCATCTCATTGTCTGCACGGAGTGACTTGTGACTGCCGGTCCAGAGATGCCAGCTCGGGCGGGGGTGGCCGCGGATGCCGTCAACGGCGACCGCGCCGCAATGGATGCGCTCTGGCACGAGCACCGGCGATGGATCGCCGCCGTGCTGCTGGCCCACAAGTCGCTCGATGATCAGCTGGAGGACCTCCTCCAGGACGTCGCCATGACCCTTGTGAGCAAGATCAGCACGCTTCGTGACCCCCGAAATGTCCGGGCCTGGCTCCGGACCGTCGCGATCAACGCAGCGCGAGCCTCGGCCCGGGCTCGGCGAGCGCGGCCGCGGCCGGTGACGCTGGGGCTCGAGCCGGCCGGGTCCGCCGGGGACACCCCGACCTCCATCGCCGTGGATGACGAGGCCCGGCGCATGCTCGATCTGGCCATGCGCCTCCCGGAGACGTACCGCGAGCCCCTGATGATGCGGGCCGTCCACGGCATCCGGGGTCGCCAGATCGCCGAGATTCTCGACCTTTCGGAAGCGACGGTGGAGACACGCATCGCCAGGGCCCGACGCATGCTCCGCGATCTTGCCGCGACCGGGCCCGACGAACCCAACCCCCGACCACCGCGTCAGTCGAAGGCCGCGGTGAAAAGCGAGAAGACCCATGAACCAGCTGCGTGACGAGCGTCTTATTTCCCGGATCATCGACGGCGATGCGACGGCCGGCGAGTGGGACGAGCTGACGGCACTGGCCGCCGACGATCCCGAGACATGGCGGCGTCTCGCCGACGGCCTGCGTGACAACAGGGCGTTTGCCCGGGCCGTCAATGCCGCGGCGAAACTGGCGGACACCATCGAGCTGCCGCGTTCCGCAGACGCCGCCGGGGCCGGCCGCCCGTCGCGGCCAGCCTTGCGCCTCGGAAGATGGTCCGGGTGGACGGGGTGGGCCGTCGCCGCCGTCGTGACCCTGACCTGGACGACGGGGTTGCTCCGCGTCGTGACGACCACGCCCGACCTGCGGCCGGCCCAACCCGCGGGCCTCGTCGAGACCCCCGGCCGGGCCTCGGCCGCCGAGCTGCTCCAGGCGTACGTCGACCAGGGCCGCCAGGAGGATTTCGTCATAGCCGAGATCCCCGAGAAGGTCCTGCTCGAAACCCGTCCGCTGAAGGACGGCCAGGGATACGAGCTGCTCTACCTGCGCCAGATCCTGGAGCGCAAGACGGTGCCCGATCTCTACCAGGTCAACTCCCAGGACGAGATGGGTCGTCCCTCCCTCGTCCGCTACGAAGGCAGGCAGGGCCCGCCCATGTAGGGACGGCCCGACTCTCATGTCAACGACTCCGTATCCATCTCCTATGAGGATCGACACCATGAACCGCTTCTTCTGCCACAACACCACGCGGCTCGTCACGGCGACGGCTGCGGTTCTGCTCTGCACGCTGCCGGCCCCGGCCCGCGGCGATCAAGACACCGACGTGATCAGCGTTTCCCCCGGCGGCGTCGTCGCCCGGACCGCCGTCATCGCCGGCGATACGACGACCGCGATCTGGAACGACAACGATCACGTCGTCGAGCTGAAGATCAAGGACGGCAAGATCACCGTAAGGGTCGACGGCGAAGAGATTCCGCACGACCGGATCCAGCAGGCCGGCGGCCAGATCATCATTCTGGACGAGGACGGCAACGAGATGAGATCGCTGGGTCTCGGACCGGGCGGCGGCGACCTCGGGCTCCCGGGCGTCGGCCGCGGGCGCATGACGTCGGGGCCCCCGCCCAAGGTGATGATCGGCGTCCACCTGGGTGAACCCGGTGAGGCCCTGCGCACGCACCTGCGGCTCGAGCCCGGTGAGACCACCATGATCAACGGCCTTTACGAGGGCCTGCCGGCCCACAACGCGGGCCTGCAGCAGTACGACATCATCGTGGCCGTTGACGGGCGCCGGCCGGCCGGCCAGCAGGACGTCATGGAGGCCCTGAGCGAATTGGACGCCGGCGACGAGATCACCTTCACCGTGATCCACAAGGGGCGAACCCGCGAGTACGCGGTAACGCTCGACGAGTTTGACCGGACGCGAATGGAAAGCTCGAGGCTGATCGGAGCGGGGGCGGGCGGCGCGTTCGTCTTTTCCGCGACGGATCCCCAGATCTTCGAGGTCAAGCCGGGCGAGAGCTTCGACTGGCAGAAGTACCTGATCGATCCGGACACACGCGACATGTGGCGGTTTCTCGGCGACTCGGGGCTGTCCCGGCGGCTCCAGAAGCAGCTTCAGGATCGGCTGCCCGAGGATCTCGACGATCGTCTCGAACGGCTCAATGACCGCATCGATGAGGTCAAGGAGATGATCGACATGCTCATCGAGCAGGCGCGTGACGCGGCCAGGGAGACCGAACGCGGCAACTGAGGCGCTCAAACTGGCGAAGCTGGGAAAGGCGGGTCGCCGCGGCGGTCCGCCATCCCGCGCCCCTCGCTGTAGCGAGTCGCGCGTTTTTTCTTGACAGCGCGGCGGCCACCCGTCACCGTGGCGGCTTCCATCCTCTTCCCGCGTGGGAAGAACTTCCGCAGGCGCGGGCCTGGCAACGGGTCCGTGGCCTTTCCTCGCGCTGCGTCCGGCCGTCCGGCTTGTCACGTGGTCCGTTGTGTGGCATTCTGACGGTCATGACGCGTCGAGTGAGTCTTGTCGTGGCGATCAGCTTGCTGGGGGCGGCGACGTGCCAGCACACCGAGCCGGCGGCGGTGTCCCCACCGCGGGTGCTGGTGATGACCAAGACGGCCGGCTTCCGGCATGACTCGATACCGGCCGGACTCGAGGCCGTCCGGGCCATCGGCAGGGACCATGGCTTCGTCGTCGACGCCACCGAGGACGCCGCCGAGTTCAGACGCGAAAACCTCGACCGCTATGCGGTCGTCGTCTTTCTCAACACGACCGGTGACATTCTCGACGACACGCAGCAGGCGGCTCTCGAAGCCTTCGTTCGAGGCGGCGGCGGCTTCGTGGGAATCCATGCCGCCGCCGACACCGAGTACGGCTGGCCCTGGTACGGGCAGCTCGTCGGCGCCCGGTTCGACGGCCACGGCCCCGTCGTGACCGCGGTGGTGTCCGTGGTCGGCGATACCCACCCGTCGACGCGTCACTTGCCGTCGGCGTGGTCGCGCCGGGACGAGTGGTACCGCTATCGCGAGAGTGCCGCCGGGCTGAAGGTCGTGCTCGAGGTGATGCCGCCGGAGGAGGCACCGCGGGCCATCGCGTGGTGCCGGGAGTACGACGGCGGGCGCAGCTGGTACACGGGCGGCGGGCACACGATCGAGAGCTATCGCGACCCGCTGTTCGTCGAGCACCTCGCGGGCGGAATCACCTGGGCATGCTCGCGCACGCTCGCCGTGGAAGCGAGTGGCGGCCCGGAGGGCCGTACGGAGCGCTCAACGAGCTCTAAGCCGACGGCTCGCGGTACAGGTCCAGGTAGAAGTCCAGCGTCCGCCGACCGTTGATCTCCCGTGACCGATTGAGCGAGAAGCCGAACTTCTCGAAGAGCGCGATCGCCGGCGCCCGCTCGATGCGAACGTCGAGGGTGACCTTGAGGTAGCTGTGATGCTGGCAGAAGGTGAGGGCCTGCTCCATGAGCTTGGTACCCAGACCCAGACGCCTGAAGTCCGGCCGCACGCGAAGGCGGCGGATCTCCGCCTCGTGATCGGAGGTCTTCTGGACCCCGACCATGCCGATGATGTCGTCCTCGTAGCTCGCGACCCACAGCGCGCTATGGCCCTCGTCGGAGAAGTACGCCTCGTCGATGTTGTCGATGTCGGCGCCGGTGTCGTTGTCGGCGATGTACCCCTCGATCAGTCCCGCCCGGAACAGCTCCCGCACCGCGGCGTGGTCCTGGGGGCAGACCAGCCGCATCTTGACCTTGTCGGAACTGAAGTCGGCCGGGTTAGCCATGGGATCCTGAACGCAGCGGTTTCGTGATCTCGATCCAGCGCACGTCATCGCGGGAGGGGTCGAGCAGGGCGGAAGTATACCGCGCGGCTCGATGCAACGCGCCGGGGTTGATCAACCGCGTGCCCTCCACGCGCTCATCACCAATCGTATGCGTGTGGCCGTACAACAGGTAATCCACACGCTGATCCAGCGCCTGCCTCATCAGGCGGCTGAGGTGGCCGTGCGTGAACGCGATGCGGCGACCCGCCACCTCGATCATCCCCATGGGATGGTCCACCTGCACCGCCACCAGCTCGGCGTACCGCGAAAGCGCGTCCACTTCCCAGTCGCAGTTGCCGAACACGATCCGCGCGTTGTGACCAACGAGCTCGTCGATGACCTGCTCTGTTCCGATGTCGCCGAGGTGCAGCAGCATCTGCGCGCCTTCGGCGATCAGGGCGCGCACGGCAAGGGCGGTGGTGTCCGCATGTCCGTGAGAGTCTGACAGCACGCCAATGAGCATGGGCGGGGGAACCTGACCCCTATTCCGCCAGCGGGCTCTGCCCCCGCACGATTCGATCGCGGCCCCCGGTCCGTACGAGATCATGCACGAACTGGAGGTAGCGGCGCTCGAAGCCGTCAAGGTCGCGGTCGAAGTAGGCGGTGAGCACGATCGGTCCCAGCCTCACGCTGGCCGCGCTGCCGCGTCGCTGCATGGCCGTGAGGCTGCGGCTGGTCATGCGGCCCTGAGCCGCGTCGATCAGCAGCTCCTGGAGGTCGTCGTGGTAACGACCGTCCTCACCCCCGGCGAGAAAGTGCGTGAGCGCCCACACCTGCGCGTAATAGACCAGCAGCCGGCTCTTGCCCGACTCCAGGAACGACTGCGGCGCGCGACTCAGCAGCGTCTCCAGCGGAATCAGCCGGTCGGCCCGCACCGCATCGCGGAGTGTGTGGTAGCGCTCCAGGTTCGCCCACGGGCGGAACTTCGGCAGGCCGTCGGGATAGCTGATGTACCCCTCCATGTAGGTGGCGATGCCCTCCTCCAACCACAGCGGAAGCTGATTACGGAAGGTCCGCTGCGAGAACTGATGCCACCCCTCGTGGGCGGCGATGGCCAGCGTGTCGCTGCGCCCGATGTAATACAGCACGGACGTCCCGCGCGTGGTGAAGCCGCCGCGGCCGAGCGTGAGAAACACCGCGGCCTGATCGGGCAGCATCTCTCGCGTCTTCGCCTCCCACTGGTTGCGTGTCCCGAAGAGGTACGTGTCCAGCCGGCTGCCGGGCTCGGGAAGACGCGCCAGCGCCGACGCGTAGTGGGCCAGGGCCCGCTCCAGGAACAACGGCAGCCGATCAATTACCGTGTGTCTCGAAAGCGTGGTGTGGAGGCGGTAGTGGGGCGTCACGATGATCTGCCCCTCGTAGCCCGCGAAACGCCAGGGACGCCGCTCGACCACGACCTCGGTGATCGCGTCGGAGGTCGGCAGCCCCGCATTCATGCCCAGCGCGGCCTCGCCGGGGCCAGGCACGGTCGGTGACGTCGCCCCGCACCCCACGGACCCCGCGCCCGCCCACACCAACCACGCGGCCGCGGCTGTCAGCGGCGGCGTCAGGACTCTTTGAGCGATCCGTCGCACGTGCTACTCCTTGTTGAGATGCTCCAGGGCGCGAACGGCGGCGGCCAGACCCGCCTCCGCCTCGGCCAGCTGCGATCGTGTCTCCTCCACGAGATGGGCCGGCGCCTTGCTCACGTAGCTCTCGTTGGCGAGCCTGCCTCGAAACTGGGCCACGGCCTTTTCCTTCTCGGCGCGAAGCCGCGTCAGACGCCCGCGCTCCGCTTCGGCATCCACGGCCTCGGCGAGCCCGCCGACCAGGAGCTGCTCGCCCTCGAAGGTGAGAGCGATCGACCCGTCGGCCGGGCCCCGACCAGCGGTCTTCGCCGAGTCGAGGGCGGCGACGGTTTCCAGGCCGGCCAGGGTCTCCACCAGCCCGTCGGCGGTCTCGATCAGCGACAGGATGGCGGGGGTCGCGTACAGGCTGATTCTCTTGCGGGGCGGGACCTTGTGCTCGCTCCGCAGGTAGCGGATCGCGACCGTGAGCTCCTGCAGGCGGCTCACGGTCGTCGCCGCCTCGTCGTCGTCCACGCGGCAGGCGACATCCGGCCACGGGGCCGTGGCCAGCACCTCGGGGTGCGCCGGCGGCCCCAGCTCGACGCCGTCGAGCCCCGGCTCGCCCGTGGCCCGGACATGTGGCCAGAGGGCTTCGGTGACGAACGGGCAGATCGGGTGGAGCAGGCGAAGCAAGGCGTTGAGCACCGTGCGGAGCACCTGCTGCTGGCTCCGGCTGGATTGAACGGTGGGCTTGATCGACTCGAGGTACCAGTCGCAGAAGTCGCGCCACACGAGGTCGTACATCGCCTCGGCGTACAGGTGGAACTGGTAGCTCTCCATCGCCTCCTCGATCACGTGCAGCGTTCGGTGCAGCCGGGTGACCATCCACCGGTCGACAAGGGTGAGCTCGCCCTCTCCCGACGCCTCCTCGGCGAGGTTGCCCAGTGCGAATCGTGCGGCGTTCCACAGCTTGTTGGCAAAGTTTCGGCCGAGATCGAACTTCATCGAGCTGTTGCGGGCGATCGGCAGATCGGAGGCGGCGATCCCGGCCGCCGCGCCGTAGGCGCTGGCCATCCGTTTGCCGCACTTGTGGCACGTCTGCTCCGGCGCGGCGACGCGGTAGCCGGCCGGGCTCTTCGTGTGCTGCGGGTCGAAGGTCTCGCCGCAGTGCGGGCAGACCAACTCGACCGGCAGCCGGACGTCCTGCGTGCTGGTGGCGATCTGCACGAGCACGAACCGCAGGGCGTCAGCCCCATGACTGTGAATGATGTCGCGGGGGTCCACGCCGTTGCCCAGCGACTTGCTCATCCGCTGACCGTCCCCGTCCTGGATCAGGGAGTTGATGTAGACGTGGCGGAACGGCAGCGCCCCGTCACGGAAGAACCGGTTGAACATCACCATCCGCGAGACCCACAGCGTGATGATGTCGCGGGCCGTCACGAGCACCGACGAGGGGTTGAAGGTCTCCAGGAGCCCGACGGTCTGCGGAAAGTCCTCGGGGTGCGGCCAGCCCATGGTCGAGATCGGCCACAGGCCGGAGCTGAACCACGTGTCCAGCACGTCGGGGTCCTGCTCGAAGCCGGCCGCCTCCAGCTCACGCTCGAGCGCCTCGTGGCCGGGGGCGACACAGAACCGGATGCTGTCGTCGGGACGCTGGGGCAGCGCCGCGGCGATCTGCCCCTCGTGGGCGCGGGCGAACGTCGACCAGCGGTCGAGATCGAGCCCCGGCCCGTCTTGCGACGCGGCCAGCGTCCACACGGGGATACGGTGTCCCCACCAAAGCTGGCGGCTGATGCACCAGTCGCGCAGGTTCTCGTGCCACGACTGGAATGTCCCGGCGTACCGCTCCGGGAAGAAGCGCAGCTCGCCGTCTCCGCGACGCGGCTCGCCGGAGTCGCGGGCGGGAGGCTCGCCATCACGCTGGTCGTCGGCCATCGCCCGCAGTGCCTCGTCGCGCATCCGCGGGTCGGTCACGCGCACGTACCACTGATCCGAGAGATACGGCTCGATGGGGACGTGCGAGCGATACGAGTGGCCCACGCTGTGTCGGTACGGTCGGATCTCGTCCAGCAGACCGTTCGCCTCGAACCACTCAACCACCCGCGTGCGGGCGCTCTCTCGGGACAGGCCCAGCAGCCCGCTCGCCTCGTCCGACGGCTCTTCCACGTCGCGCCACCCGTGGTCGGCGGAGATCGTCGCGTCGGGGGCCATGACGTTGATCACCGCGAGGTCGTGACGCACGCCGATCTCCCAGTCGTTGGGATCGTGGGCGGGCGTGACCGTGAGGAACCCGGTGGCCACCTGCGACTTGGAGTCGGCCGGGTCGCCGCCCAGCTCGAGCGGCAGCACGACGTAGTCGTCGGCGACGATGGGCACCACGCGGTTCACGATGGGGAGCTTCACGGAACGGCCCGCCAGTCGGGCCGCTCGCGGGTCACGGGGGTTCACGGCCACCGCGGTGTCGCCGAGCATCGTTTCGGGTCGGGTGGTGGCCACCGTCACATGATCGATCGTCCCGGCGGCGGCGCTGGCCGGCACCAGGGGATACCGCAGGTACCACATGTGGTCGTCCAGCTCCTGCATCTCGACCTCATCATCGGCCAGGGCGGTGAGCGTCACGGGGTCCCAGTTCACGAGCCGCTTGCCGCGGTAGATGAGCCCCTCGGCGAAGAGCCTGAAGAAGGCCACGCGGACCGCCCGGACGCACACAGGGTCCATCGTGAAGCGCACCCGCGCCCAGTCGCAGGAGCATCCCATCAGCTTGAGCTGCTCGATGATCGTCGCCTCGTATTCGTCCTTCCACGCCTGGACCCGCGCGACGAACTCGTCGCGGCCGAGCTCGGTGCGGCGGGTGCCCTCCTGGAGAAGCCGCTTCTCCACCACGGTCTGGGTGGCGATGCCGGCATGATCGGTCCCCGGCATCCACAGGGTGTTGAAGCCGCGCATGCGGTGGTAGCGGATGAGCACGTCCTGCAGGGTGTTGTTGAAGGCATGCCCCAGGTGCAGGGCCGCGGTGACGTTGGGAGGCGGAATCAGAATGCAGAAGGGGTCGCCGGTGTCCGATGGCTCTGCATGAAACGCATCGGCCGCCTCCCACCGACCACGGACCTCCGATTCGGCGGGGGCCGGAGCGTATGATTTGGCGAGCTGCGCGGTCATCATGGCGAAACGCATCATAGTCTCCGCCTCTCTGGCCGTTGTCGTTGCTTTGGGCTGTGATCAGCAACCGGGCTCCACCGCCCCGGCCGTCGACAGCGCGGCCGTCAATGCCTCGCTCTCCTCCGCCGAGCAGTACCTCAGCGCCGGCGACACCGCCAGCGCCGAAGCCATCCTCGTCAAGCTCATCGAGAAGACGCCGGGCGACTACCGCCCCCACGAGCTCTACGGTCGCGTGCTGTACCTCCGGGCGGCCGTCTCCGGCAGCCCGGGCGCGGCGGAGCATCTGGGCCGGGCCCACGATCACTACCGGATTGCCGTGGAGTCCGCGACCGCGGCCGCGGTGGCGAGTAGCGAGCTGGCGGGGCTCAATCAGTCCGCCGGTGAGATCGCCAGCGTCGCGGGACGACGCGGCGAAGCGCTGGCGCATTTCCGCGAAGCCGGCCGGCTCGACCCGACGAACCCGAAGCACCCGCTGTACGCGGCCCAGATGCTGGTGCAGCTCGATCGCCGCGGCGAGGCCCGGACCGCGCTTCAGCGTGTGCTCGTGCTCGATCCCGACGAGCCCTTTGCCCACGCGTCGCTCGCCTCCATCGCGCTCGCCGAGGCCGATCAAGACGCGGCGATACGCCACATCGAAGCGGCGCGGGCGATCGACGGCGACAGCCTGGCCATCCGACTGCAGGAGGCGAGCATACGCCGCCGCTGCGACCAGCCGCGCCGCGGCCTGGAGCTGCTGGTGGGCCTGGACGACGGGACGCGGGCCGAGGAGGCGGTGACGGCGGAGATCGCCGAGTGCTACCTGCGGCTCGGCGAGCCCGCCAAGGCGGCCGAGGCGTGGGAGCACCGCTTCCTGACCCACCCGCACCACCCCGCCGCGTGGCGGGCCGCGGTGCGTGCCGCCCACGCGCGGCTGGCTGGCGGCGACACCGAGGCCGCCCGCTGGTGGTCGCGGCAGGCGCAGCTGGTGGCGCCGCCGGACGAGCCCGAGGTTGCGGCTCTGAAGCAGGCCATCGACTCGGCGCCCGATTCGGAGCTCTAGTTCCCCCCGTCCTCCTGCGACGGGACCTTCAGGCGGCGGCCGGCCTCCTCCCACGCGTCGGGGGCAGGCCCGGTCTCGCGGTCACGCCGCAACGCCCCCTGGCGTCGGTGATGTGATCGGGTCAGCAGGATCGCAACGAGGGCGAACAGCCCCAGCAGCAGGGTCAGCGTTCCCACGAGCAGAAACGCCGAGGCGACCGCGGATCCGCCCTCGGCGGGCGGTGCCGCACCGCTGGCCGACACCACGAGGAACATTGCCATGACGGGCAGTGTATAGGTGGTGGCCGCGGGTCGGAACGGCCGGCGGCCGGTGCCTTTGGAGGGTGCCTACCATGATCGGGAATCCACTTCCACCGGCCTCCGGGAGTTATCGGCAGGCCGGGCCGAGCAGGGGTCAGACGGGCCCTGACGGCACCCCCAATCCGGTGAAGGATTCCGCGGGGATGGTCGATGCGCAACCGTTAGCCGCCATTTTTCGGCCTCCGACCCCACCTCTTGGCCGAATTACACGGACGTGCACCTCAACTTTTCAACCAGGAAGGCAATCCCGACCATGACACGACTCAGCGCCACCCGGATCGTCATCCTCGTCGTCGTCATCTGCCTCTGGGGAATGGTGGTCAGCCCGGCGCGGGCCGACGAGCAGCCGCTGTCGATCCAGGAGTGGTCCCGGCTGGTGTGGGACTCGGCCCGGCGAGGCGACCAGAACCAGCTGGAGACGTACCTGCAGCGTATCCCGGTGCCGCTGGAGAACCAGCACGCCCGGCGACTCCGCGAGGACATCGACCAGCACAACAACAATCTGAAGACGTCGCTGGCCAACCGTGCGGAGGCTCGTGCCGACGCGCGGCAGCGCATGATCGATCAGCTCGACCAGGGCGAGATCTCCCAGGCGCTGACGGCCGCCGTCGAAGTGCAGACGCTCAGCGACGACCTCGAGGCAATCCTCACCGACGATGAGATTGTCCGCGTCGTGTCGCGGGCCAAGGCTCAGGTCCCCGTCGCCCGGCGTGAAGGCGACTGGCTGTACGCTTACGAGCTTCTCTACCGGCTGAACGTGCTCTTCGAGCACTCCGGTGAGTTCGAGGAGCAGCTGGACCGCGTCAACCAGCGTCTCGCACTGCTGACCTACTACGCGCCGCAGCGTCTCCACGAGCTGCGGCAGCGCCAGGCCGAGCGCTTCGGTGAGGAGCCGCTTCCCGACTTCAACGCCGCGCTCGCCGAGGACTGGAAGCAGCGCGTCGACGGCATCAATCACCGGATGGTGAAACGGGCCATCGAGACGGCCGCGGACCACCACATCGAAGCCGGGGGATGGCGGCCGCTTCTTCGCGGCTCGTTGAACGGGCTGCGGATGCTCGCCACGACACCGGCGCTGACCGAAACCTTCCCGATGCTGCGTGACGCGGCGAAGGTGAACGCGTGGCTGGACTTCATCGACGAGAGGCAGGCCGATCTCTCCCGGACGCCCGAGGCCGATCTCGGCTACTGGTACTGCGCCAGGCTGCTGGACCGAATCGTCGATCAGTCCGAGGAGACGATCAGGCTCCCCAAGAAGGCGATCTACCGGGAGTTCGGCGACGGCGCCATGCACGAGCTCGACCAGTTCTCGGAGATCATCTGGCCCAACAAGCTCCGCCGGTTCCGCCAGTCGACCCACGGCAGCTTCGTGGGCGTGGGCATCCTGATCCGCCATGACGAAAAGCGTGAGATCCTCGTCGTCAGCCCCCTGGAGGGGACGCCCGCCTACTTCGCCGGCGTCAAGCCGAGCGACCGCATCGTGGAGGTGGACGGCGCGACGACCGCGGGCTGGAGCCTCAACGACGCCGTGGACCGGATCACCGGCCGCAAGGGCACGGAGGTGGAGCTCGGTCTCCGCCGCGAAGGAGAGCCGGAGATGGTCCGGCTGAAGATCAAACGCGACGTGATCAAGATCCGCTCGGTCAAGGGCTGGT
>JBFGEG010000105.1:0-11957 GCA_041580235.1 Phycisphaerales bacterium | reverse complement strand
CCAGGGGGGTGGCCGCCCCGTTGGGCGGCTCGAGAATCAGCAGGCCCGTCGAGGTCTCGGCGCTGAAGAAGTAGAGGACCTGCTGGCCGCACGGCGCGGTGGGGAAGATCGCGTCGTACTCGTTGGGGGCGGTCTCCGACATGGGGATCGTCACGAAGCCGCCGCCCGTATCGACGTGCAGATTGCCGGTGCCCGGCGCCGGGGGCGTGGTGATGCCCGACACGGTCACGGGAACCGACGTGCCGCCGTCGGGCTCGACCGTCGCGGGCAGGCCGGCGGGGAAGTCGAACTGGATCGACGCCTCGAACAGGCCGTGGTCGTCGAAGGCGGCGACGATCTCGGTGTAGTGCGGGGTGCCGTTGGCGAGATCGGCGTCGTCGTCGTCGAGCACCAGGTAGTCGACGGCGATGTCCGGCTCGATGCTGGAGCCGCTGTGCACGAGGATGGCGTTGATGGCGATCGTGGAGAGGATGTCGCGGTAGTCGGCGGGCTCGGTCACGATCAGCTCGTTGCGGAGGCTCCACACGACGCCCGAGATCAGCCGCCCGCAGCTGTGGCACGGCCCGCCGCAGTTGCTGGTGCAGTTGGTGGGGCTGTACTGGCAGGTGTTGTCGGCGTCGCGCAGCGGCGAGTTGCAGTTACCGCCGAAGCCCAGGCCCAGGTTGGGGTCGTCGAACAGCAGCACGGACATGACATCGCTCATCCCTTCGCCGTACTCGCACTGCCCGCTGCCGCCCGCCTGCACCAGGTGGTGGCCGTACTCGTGGTAGATGACCGACGCGAATGCCGTGTTGGGCAGACCGCCCGAGGACAGGCAGAAGTTGATCGACGGGCCGCCCGGCGAGTACCAGGCGTTGCCCGGACACACGCCGTCGGTCCGGTTCACGTTCACTTCGAAGTTGCCGAAGTTGAGCGTCGGATACGCCGGGTTGTACTGGAGCACGTAGTCGCGGATCACGTTCGAGTAGAGATAGGCGTTGACCTGCGCCCGGACCTGCTCGCTCGTGTTGGCGGCGTTGAACAGCAGGTTCGCCGGCCCCGGCGGGGTGACCAGCTCCGACTCGGTCGTGTTGCCGCCGCCCATGTTGGTGACGTCGAACCACTGGCCGTTGAGCGAGGCGTTGATCGTGACGTCCGCCGCCCCGCCGTTGGGAACCACGAAGTTGCCGTCAACATCGGTGAAATCGGCGCCGCCGGGCCCGGTCACGAACAAGTACGGAAGCGGCATCGCCACCTCCGCCTCGCACTGCTCGGCCCCCAGCCCCTCGGTGGCGCGGCCTTCGACGGTCCCCACCACGTCGACCATGTGGATCTGCTGCTCCTCGAAGAGCACGTCGCCCGTGACGGCGTCGGTGAGCACGAGCCAGCGGTCCACGTCCACGGCGACGAGGGTCGCGTCGGCCAGACGCGGGGCGACGATCATGTCCTCGACCCCGGCCCAGATGACCCGGCGGGTCGAGAGCACCTGCGGCTCGCCGGCGACGACCGCCATCGCTTCGGCCCGCTGCAGCGCCGACGCCGTGGACGCACCGGCGGTCGGAGCCGCGATGACCTGCGGGTCCACCTGGAACCCGCCCAGATCGTGTAGGTCCGCCGACGCGAGCACCAGCGGGAAGCCGGGCTCGTTGCGGACGAGCAGCTTCAGCACCGAGCGGAACACCGGCACACCCTGCAGCTCCTGGCGGTAGGCGTACCGCGTGAACTTGTAGGTGCCGTTCTGGGGCTGGTACATGACGGGCTGGACGGGCGCGTCGTCGACGGCGACGAGGTGCTGCGGCTGCACGCCGAACATGGCGGCGTGGTCCTGCAGAAACGTCGCCGCGCTCTGCTCGGCGCTGACGCCCTGCGAGAACGCCCGTCCGTAGACGCGGCTGATGCGTCCGGCCCGCTCGCTGACGGCGACGCCGGGGTTGGCCTGGGTGAACGACTCGACAAGCGCCCAGGCAGCCGGTGCCGGCCGGCCTTCGAAACCATCGCCGGGCTGGATCTGACCGGCGGCACACAGCAGCAGGATCGCGGGGCTGATCATGGTGGTTGTCTTCCTCGGAGGATGCGCGGCCGGGGCGCCGTTGGGGCGAGAACACCCGTCGCCGCAGGATTTGTTCCCCGGATCAACGAAGAGGGGCGGGCCGCGGGCCCGCCCCGGATCGGTCGGTCTACAGCGTCCAGTTGCCGATCACGAGCAGGAAGTCGTCGATGCCGACCTCGCAGTCACCGGTAAGGTCGGCCTGGCAGGTCGGCGGGCACGGCAGGGGGCACGGGCCCCAGTTGCCGATGACCAGCAGGAAGTCGTTGATGCCGACGATACCGTCGCCGTCGGCGTCACCGGGCACGCCGCCGTCGCAGTTGACGACGAGGATCTCCACGCCGTCCACGCCCGCCTCGACCACCGACTGCGGGTCGGTGTCGGAGGCGGTGAAGCGGATCCGGAACTGGTTGTTGGCGGTCACGAAGTCGCTGATGCGGAACGACTTCTGGAACCAGCCGCCGGCCACCTCGCTGCCGCTGGGCCCGACCGTCTCCAGGTTGGTCCAGCTGCCGCCGGCGTCGTCGGAGACCTCCACGACGAAGATGTCCTGCTCCGGGCTGGAGCCAAAGGTGTTGTCATACCACCGCCAGTAGGAGACGAACGCGTCGCCACCAGTGGCGTCGAGCACCGGCGAGGTCAGGGTCGTGCTGCCGTCGTCCACGTCGCTGTTGCAGCCGTTGGCGGAGCTGTTGTCCGTCACGTAGCACTGGCTCGATCCGTCGGCGTCGGTGCCGGGGTTGCCGCGGTCGCAGACGTTGTTGGGGATGGGCACGTCGCGCTGCCAGGGTCCGTCCAGCGCGCTGGTGGAGACCGCCCAGCCCTGATCGGCCTCGAAGTCGTCGGTGAAGGAGACGTTCAGCGACGTCGCGCTGATGGTCGAGAAGCTCGAAACGGGCGCGTCGGCGGGCTCGGTGATCGTCTGGCCCCCGGTCTCGGCGCTGAAGTAAAAGAGCACCTGCGAGCCGCACGTGGACGCGGGGAAGACGGCGTCGTACTCGTTGGGCGAGTTCTCCGTCATGGGGATGGACACGAAGCCGCCGCCGGTGTCGACGTGCAGCAGGCCCGTGCCCGGATCGGGCGGGGCGGTGCCGCAGTCGAGGGTGACGGGAACGGTCGTGCCGCCCGCGGGGGCGACGGTCTGGGGCAGGCCGCCGGGGAACGCGAAGGACACCGAGGTCTCGAAGAGACCGTGATCGGCGAAGCCCGTGGTGATCTCGCTGAAGTGCGGCGTGCCGTTACAGATGTCGGCGTCGTCGTCATCGAGTGTCAGGTAGTCCAGGGCGATGTCCGGCCAGATGCTGGAGCCGGTGTGCACCAGGATGGAGTTGACGACGATGTTGGACAGGACGTCGATGTAGTCGGCCGGCTCGGTCACCACCAGCCCGTTGCGGATGCTCCACACCACGCCCGAGAGGAGCTGGCCGCAGCTGTGGCAGGGCCCGCCGCAGTTGGTCGTGCAGCTCGCAGGGCTGTACTGACAGTTGTTGTCGGCGTCGCGCAGCGGCGACGAGCAGTCACCGAAGAAGCCCCAGCCGAGGTTGGGGTCGTCCAGGATCAGCACGCTCATGACGTCGCCCATGCCCTCGCCGTACTCGCACTGGCCGCTGCCGCCGGCCTCCACGAGGTGGTGGCCGTACTCGTGGTAGATCACCGACGACCACGCCGTGTTGGGGATGCTGCCCGAGGAGAGGCAGAAGTTGATCGAGGGGTCGCCGGGCGAGTACCAGGCGTTCTGCGGGCAGAAGCCGTCGGTGCGGTTCGCCCACGTCTCGAAGTTCGGTGTGCTCAGCGTCGGGTACGCCGGGTTGTACTGGAGGACGAAATCGCGGATCCGGTTGGCCCCGACGTAGATGTTGACCTGGGCCCGCTCCTGCTCGCTGGTGTTGTCCGCGTTGAACAGCAGGTCGGCGGGACCCGGCGGCGTGACCGTGGTCGCCTCGGAGGTCTCGGGGCCGCTGGCGTTGAAGACGTCGAACCACTGGCCGTTGAGCGAGGCGGTGACCTCGATGTCACCGCCGCCCTCGTTGGGAAGTACGAAGTTGCCGTCGGCGTCGGTGAAGGTGGCGTTGAGACCGCCCACGACCTCGGCGTAGGGAAGCGGCATCGCCACCTCCTCCTCGCACTGCTCGGCCCCGATTCCCTCGGTGGCCCGGCCGTTGACCGAGCCCGTCACGTCCACCATGAAGATGCGGTGCTCCTCGAAGAGCACGTCGCCGGTCACGACGTCGGTCACGATGAGCCAGCGGTCGAGATCGATGCCGACCACGGTCTCGTCGGCCAGCCGCGGGGCGACGACCCTGTCCTCGACGCCGGCCCAGATGACCCGGCGCGTCGACATGACCTGCGGCTCACCGGCAAACGTGGTCAGGGCCTGTCCCCGCTGCAGCGCGGCCTGGCTGGAGGCCTGCGTCATCGGGGCCGCCGCAATCTGCGGATCGATCTGGAACCCGCCGAGGTCGTGAAGGTCCACCGAGGCCAGCACCAGCGGGTAGCCCTCGAGATTGCGGACCAGCAGCCGCAGGGCCGACCGGAAGACCGGCACGCCGTCGAGCTCCTGGCGGTAGGCGTAGCGGGTGAACTTGTAGGTGCCGGTGTCGGGCTGATACATGACCGGCTGAACGTGGTCGCCCTCGACGGCCACCAGCTGCTGGGGCTGGACCCCGAACATGGCGGCGTGATTCTGAAGGAACGACTCGGCGCTCTGCTGGGGGCTGGCCCCCTGGGAGAACGCGCGGCCGAAGACCCGCGTGATGCGTCCCGCCCGCTCGCGGATGGCGGCGCCGGGGTTGGCCTGGGTGAACGCCTGGACGTGCTGCCACGCACCGGGCCGGTCCGGCTGTTGGTCGAAGCCCCCGGAGGGCGGGACCTGGGCGGCGGAGGCGAGCAGGAGCGTCCCCGCCCCGAATGCAACGATCGATGGGCTGACCATGGGCCTGTCTTCCTTTTCCTGTCATGACGCCGGCGCGGTGGACGTGGGGGACGCGCCGGGTGCGAGGACGGGGCGCTTCAGGCCCAACTATACTCCTCAGCCCTCGCGACTCAAGGCGGATGGCCCCAAAAAGGGCCTCGCGGAGCCCTCCCAGACGCGGGAAAGACACCGCCCAGCGGACCATGGCCGCCAAGAAGACCAAACGCAAGCCTCGTGATCCGACGATCGAGAACCGCCGCGCGCGGTACGACTTCGTCATCGAGGAGACACTCGAGTGCGGAATCCGCCTCACCGGCACCGAGGTTAAATCGGTCCGAAACGGCCAGGTGAGCCTCGCCGAGGGCTACGTGCGGGCCACCGAGGACCCGCCCACACTGACCCTGCACGGCGCGCACATCGCCGAGTACCCCCCCGCCGCCGAGCACCGCCAGCACGACCCGCACCGGGTGCGGGCGCTGCTGGCCCATCGCCGCGAGATCCGCAAGCTCGCCGAGAAGACACGGGCCAAGGGCAACACGATCGTCCCTCTCAAGATGTACTTCGTGAACGGCCGGGCCAAGCTGCTCATCGGCCTCGCCCACGGCAAGCGGCGTCAGGACAAGCGCGAAGACCTCGCCAAGCGCCAGGCCGAACGCGACATCCAGCGCGCCATGTCCCGCAAGCGGTAAGAGACGCCGGTGGCCGGCTACCAGGCGATGGCCCGCCGCGATCGGGTGGCGGCGTCGCCGTTGCTGGTCGGGGCGGGAGCGACGCCGCCCGCGCCCCGCACCATGACACAACCCTTGCCCGCGGCCTTGGCCGCGTACAGCGCCTCGTCGGCGTGGCGGATCAGCTCCTCGGAGTTGACGGGCCGGCTCTGGTTGATCTGAGCCACGCCGATCGACATGCCGATGCGGGGCTCGCTCGTGGGCTTGCGGCGGTTGGCCTCCTCGCACTCCGCGAGGATGCGCTGAGCCACCTGCACCACCTCGTGGGCCTCGCTCTCGGGCATGAGCACGCAGAACTCGTCGCCCCCGTAGCGGGCAGGCACGTCCACCTGGCGGCAGTTGGCCTGGATGATCTTGCCCGTCTCGCGGAGCACCTCGTCGCCGCGCAGATGGCCCAGGCAGTCGTTGACCGTCTTGAAGTCATCGAGGTCGAGCATGAGGAAGGCCAGCGGCCGGTTGTTGCGCACGGCCTGCTGCCACGCCCGCTCCAGCATCTCGTTGAGCGAGCGCCGATTGCACAGGCCCGTGAGATCGTCGGTGCGGGCCGTGGCTTCCAGCTGACGCACCAGCGCCTGCAGCTGCTGGTTCTTGACCGCCAGCTCGGTGAGGGAGTTGCCCAGGTCGCGCTGGAGACGCTCGTTCTCGTGCTTGACCCGCTGGTGGGTGAGGCATTTCTCGACGGTCAGCGGCAGGGCCTGCATGTCGTGCCCGGTCGAGGTCAGGAAGTCCAGGGCGCCGGCCCGGATGGCCTCCACCGCGACCGCCGCGTCGTCGGAGGACCCCATGAGAATCACGGGAACGTGCGGGCAGTGACCACGCAGGTAGTCAAGGGCGTTGAGACCGGTCCCGTCGGGAAGCTCGACGGCGCAGATGACCAGCTCCGCCCGCTCGAGGTCCCGCTCGAAGAGCTCGCGGAGCGTCTCGATGACGATGACCTCGCCGAACTGCAGACCCTCGGCCTCGCCGTCGGCGGCCCGCCGCGTGGCGGCGCCGTCACCGCCCAGGGCCGCGAGCATGCGGCGAGCCGTGGTGCGGTCGGGCTCGACGATGAGCACGAACGAGGGGGCTGGCTGTTCGACAGCGCGATCGATCATCGGATCTCCGCTGATCTTCGAGATGCAGGACGCGGGAAGCCCGAAGCTCCCTTGCAACCATCGGATACGCCCCCGGCCTCCGCAAGCGATGGTCCGCAAAGTCCCCCCGTCTTACCGGGCCGCGCCGAATAACCGGTGCAGCTTCGCGCGGATTACGGGACGTGGGAGCGGAGTAGGGGTTAGGGCAAGGAAGCACTGAGGCACGCCTGTTCCAGGGACGCAGGCTGATCCCGAGCGAAGCGAGGGCTCGATTGTGAGGCAGGATGCCGTCGGCAGTACAACAAGACACCCGCCGCGCAGCCGCCCCTACGGGCTCGCCAGCTCGATGGTGCCGCCGAGGTCGGACTCTCGCTTGCCCAGCACGCAGTCGGCAATGACCCGGGCGACATCGCGGGGATCGAGCGTTCGGGACGGGTCCAGCTCTGCGGTGGACCAGAGCCCGCGGAGCATCGGCGCCTCGACGGCGCCGGGCACGATGCTGAAGGCGCGGATGCGGAACCCGCGGCCCTCGTTGACCACCGAACGGGTCAGGCTTTCCAGGGCCGCCTTGGAGGCGGCGTACACGGCGAGCCCGGGAAAGGGATCGACGGTCGCCATCGACGAGACGTTGACGACGCAGCCGCCCCGCTGCCTCAGGAACACGGGCCACAGGGCGGCGATGAGACGCATGGGGGCGAACGTGTTCACCGCGAACGTCTGCTGCATCATGTCTTCGGTCGCCAGGTCAATCGGCGTCATGGGCGGGCAGACGGCGGCGTTGTTGACCAGGACGTCTACTCTCCCCCACTTCTCCAGCGTGGGATCCACGACCAGACCCGTCTTGCGGCCGTCGGCGAGATCCACACGAGCCAGCAGCGTCTCGGGCGCGGCCTCATGGGCGGCGATCACGGCGGCCGTCTCGGCCAGCAGCTCGCGGCGGCGGCCGACGAGCGTCACCCGGTGCCCGGCTTGCGACAGCACCAGCGCGGCCTGGCGACCGATTCCGGTGCCGGCACCGGTGACGATGGCGACGGGGGCGTCGGACACGTGTCTCGTACCTAGGGCATCAGACGCATCAGGTCGTTCCAGGTCACGACCAGCAGTGCCGTGGCAATGAGGGCCACGCCCACGATGGTCGCCGCGTTCTGAAACGCCAGCGGCGGCGGGCGGCCCTTGAGCTTCTCGTACACGAGGAACAGGAAAAGCCCGCCGTCCACGATGGGCAGCGGCAGGAAGTTGATCACAGCGAGGTTCACGCTGATGATGCCGAGGAAGAACAGCAGGTACGTCACGCCGCGATCGGCGACCTGGGCGCCGATGTGGACGATGCCCACCGGCCCGCGAATCTGCTCCACGCCCACGCTGCCCCGCACCAGCCGGTCGATGGTGAGATAGGTCATCACGACCACCTTCCACGTCTCCTCGAAGCCCATCGTCACCGCCCGCAGCGGATTGCCCCCGGCGCTGAGCGTCATGTGCATCGGCTCGAAGACCGTGTTCGGCAGATCGCCGACCCACGACAGCTCGTGGAGTCGGGCGAGCTCGGCCGTGCCGAGGCTCATGATCACCGTCTCCTGCTCGCGGCCCGGCGTGGGGTGCGTGACGTTGAGCGTCACGACCGCGTCGCCGCCCGCCTCGTAGGCGGATCGCGTGTTGCGTCGCAGCGCCTCGCGGAGGGTCGGCCAGTCCGATACGGGCGTGTCGTTGACCGAGTTGAGCCGCGTGCGCGGCATCAGCATCAGGCCACCGGCGGGCGTCTCCACGACCGTCGACTTGCCGGTGGGGCCGGGCTCCGTGCGAATCCGGTTCATCGGCCCGGCGATGATGGGAAGGTCCCACGCCCAGTCGATGCCGACCTGCATCCGCCCCTTGCGGTCCACGCGGGCGGTGACCTCCTTCTGCTCACCGTCGCGGAGCACGACAAGATCGACCTCGCCGCCCTTGCGACGCAGCAGCTCCTGCCGCACCTGTGTCATGCGGGGACCGTCGACGGTCCCGATCCGCAGGATCACGTCACCGGGCTCGAGCACGTCGGTGTTGTCGTTGCGGCCACTGATGACGGCCAGGATCCTGACCAGCGGCGTGAGGCCGAGCAGGCCTTGCTCGATGTTCTGATCGACTTCGGGAATCGCCGACTCGTAGCGGAGAATCTCGTACGTCGGCGTCACCGACACTTCGCTGCGGACGGTCGGGCCGGTGTCGCCGGGGAATCGCCATTCCGTGGGCACGGGCCGGCCTTCGAGACGCCGGACCGCCGCCTGGAACTGCTCGTAGGTCCCGATCGGGGACCCGGCCGCCGACACCATGGACATGCCGGGCCGCACGCCGTCGTCGGCCAGCCCCTGCCGATCGAGGAACGCCGCCAGCGAGCCCGCCCGGTCATCGGCCAGCAGCGTGCTTGACCGTCCGGGCTCGATACCGATTCCCAGCAAGCCCTCGGCGTCCTGCTCGGGAACGATCGGGAACTCCAGCGCCGACTCGACGCCGGGCCGCTTGATCCGCACCAGCAGCGCCTCGTCGGGCCGGGCCATGGCCACCGCGATCCGCACGTCCACAAAGGTCCGGATGGGCTTGCCGTCGATGTGGGTGACGCGGTCGCCCGGCTGCAGCCCCGGCTCCTCGATGCCCACCACTTCGGCGTTGGCGGCCCGGGCCGTTCCCGCGGGCAGATCGGCGCCCACGTTGCCGATGACCGGCTCGTAGGACTGCACGCCGATCATGAAGGCGACGATGAACAGGGCCACCGCGAAGATGACGTTGGCGATCACGCCCGCCGAGACCACGACCATGCGTTTCGGGATGGGGCACGTGTTGTAGCTGCCCGGCTCGTGGGACACGTAGTTGGGGTCCGAGTCGTCCTGGCCCAGCATCTTGACGAAGCCGCCGATGGGCAGCCAACGCAGGGAGTACTCGGTGCAGCCGATCCCCTCGCGGTCGAGCTCGTCCAGACTGAGGTCGCGAGGCGTCTTGCCCGTCCTCTCGACGACCTTCTTCTGGGTGGAGCCCCAGGCGAGGCCGACACCCTTGCGCCACGACACCACCGCCGTGCCCATGCCGATGGCGAACGCCTCGGTCCGGATACCCGCCCACTTGGCGGCCAGGAAGTGGCCGAGCTCGTGGACGAAGATCAGCAGGCCGAAGCCGAGGATGATGAGGGCGAGGTTGTAGGTGGATTCGAAGAAAGCCATGAGCCAGTAGCCATCAGCCATTAGGGGAAGAGAGGTTCGGAACTCGTGCTCTTTCGGGTGATCGGGGAGGGTGATCGAGGTGTTTCACGAGCGTGTTGACCGCTTGCCGGGCACGTTGGTCGGCCTGGTGGACGTCGTCGAGGGTGGTGACCGGGACGGGGTCGATCGTGTCGAGGGTGTCGCGGACGAGCTCGCCGATGAGGCCGAACGGGATGCGGCGATCCAGGAACGCCTCCACGGCGGCCTCGTTGGCCGCGTTGAGTATCGCGCCGGCGGTGCCGCCGGTCTCGATGACCTTCCACGCCTGCTGCAGGGCCGGGAATCGGTCGTGATCAACGGGCTCGAAGTCGAGCCGCCCCGCCTCCTGCCAGTCCATCGTCCGGCAGCAGCCGGCGACCCGGTCGGGCCAGGTGAGCGCATACTGAATCGGGCTCTTCATGTCGGGCGGCGAGAGCTGGGCCACCACCGAGCCGTCGACGAACTCCACGAAGCTGTGCACGATCGACTGGGGGTGAACGACCACCCGGATCTTCTCGGCGGGCAGGTCGAACAGCCAATGCGCCTCGATCACCTCCAGCGCCTTGTTCATCAGCGACGCCGAGTCGACGGTCACCTTGGGTCCCATGTTCCACGTCGGATGGTCGAGGGTCTCCTCGACGCTCGCGTGGTAGAGACGCTGCTTCGGCCACGTCCTGAACGGCCCCCCGGAGGCGGTCAGCACGAGCCGCTCGACCTCGTCGAGGCTGCGTCCCGCCTGGAGGCACTGGAAGATCGCGCTGTGCTCGCTGTCCACCGGAAGCAGCTTGACGCCTCGTCTGTTCACCAGCGGCACCACGAGCTCGCCGGCGGCGACCAGCGTCTCCTTGTTGGCCAGCGCGATGTCGCAGCCGCGGTCGATGGCGGCCAGCATCGCCGGCAGCCCCGCCGAGCCCACCATGGCCCCCAGAACGAGATCGCCTTCGCGGGCCACCGCCTCGACGAGCTCGAGCGCCGCGTCGGGGCCCCGGTAGACCTTGGTCACGCCCGGCAGCGTCGCGGTCCCCGCGTCGGCAATGGCCACGTGCTGCACGCCGTAGCGCCCCGCCTGCTCGGCGACCTTCCCGCCACTGGAGCCGGTGGCGAGGCCGACGATCTCGAAGCGGCGCAGCTTCTGGTCGTGCAGGTGGTCCACGACGGTGAGCGTGTTGGTGCCGATGGAGCCCGTGGAGCCCAGAAGGATGAGGCGGCGGCCTGTCATTCGCTGGACTTCTCCTGCAGTTGCTGGGCGGCGGTGCGTGTCAGCTTCCGCCGGCTCCGACCATACAGGCCCTTGCGTGGCCTGGGTTCGTCGGATTCCCCGTTCTTGCCGTTGACGACGGCGGGGACCGCTGCGGCCGGCTCGGTCTTCGCCGCCGACTCGGCCTTGCCGGGCGTGCGCCGGCCAGATCGGCCCTGGCCCGCCGTCACCTCGGAGCCGGTCTTGCGACGCGACCGTCGGCGCCGCGTCTTTTTCCGCTCGGGCTGGGCCTGGTCAGTGACGTTCTCGGCAGCCTTCTCGGCGTCTTCGGTCGCGGCCGGCGTCTCCGCCGCAGTCGTGGCCGGGGCCTGGCGGCCGCGGCCACCACGCTTACGCGACCGTCGAGAACGCTTTTTGCGCGGGCCGTTGCCTTCGGTGGCGGCCGGAGTTGCGGTGGCAGGGGTTGCGGTAGCAGGGGATGCGGTGGCGGCCGACCGGCGCATCTCTTTGCGGATCACCTCCGCCGACGCCGGGGAGATCGACGACATGTGGTTCTTGACGATCTCGTCGATCCGGTCGCGGCACCGGCTCAGGACGTCGCGGGACTTGACGCCGAGCTCCTTGGCCAGCTGGTGGATCCGGATGGGTGCGGTCGAGGGCGCCTCGGGGGCCGGGGCGGCCGCGGGGGCCGAAGCGGCGGCCGCTCTCTCGGCCGTTTTCTTTCGTCCTCGTCGGCGACGCCGGGAGGGCCGCTCGGCCTCTTCCCTCTTCTGCGGCTCGGTGTCCGGGGGCTCGAGATCGCCGGCGACGGCCAT
>JBFGEG010000104.1:0-12671 GCA_041580235.1 Phycisphaerales bacterium | reverse complement strand
CGGCGTCGGGATCGCTCTCGTAGACGGACATCGGCGGATTCCCCGGGGCCGTCACTCCGGGTGAATGAACCCGAAGTGCAGCTCGGCGTGGCGGCAGTGCAGTTGCACCCACTGATCATGGGAGAGCTTGCCAAAGATGGGGCTGCGGTGCGTCATTGTCAGCGTGTCGAGCCTCGCCATCGCGGCGCGGAAGTCGTCGACGGCCTCTTCCCAGGTCAGTTTCGTTCGGGGCTCGAGGTACTGGAGGTTCTTGGGGAACCTGATGCCGGGCGAAAGCGGGTTGTTGAGGGCCTTCTTACGCATGAGCCGCCCGATCAGCCGCATGGGCAATGACACCTTCGGCGCCGGGAAGCCGTCGATCGAGCAGTTGATCACGATGGTCAGGTGCTGCATGATCTGGGCCGGCGTCCAGTTGCCCGTGCTGGCGGGCGGATCGCCGGAGGCGAGGTACTCCACGTCGTCGAGGATCTCCTGCATCGAGGAGAACGTCAGCGAGCGGCGCTCCTGAACCTTTGCCGTGTCGACCAATAGGCTGCCCTCACGCGTTGGCCGCGGCGCACGCCTCGGCATCGAGAAACCACTTGAGCTCGCCCTGGACGGGGTGGATGCCCTTGATGGGCAGCTCCTCCATCGTCTCGCGTCCGGCCGCGACACGCCGGATGGTGGCGGCCTTCGCCGGGCCCGTCACCAGGATCGCGATCACCCGCGCCGCGTTGATCAGGCGATAGGTCATGGTCACACGCTGCGGGGGCTCCGCCGAGGCGGCGGTCACTCGACGCACGAGATGCTCCTGCTCGCCGAGCACCTCGTTGAAGGGAAAGAGGCTCGCCGTGTGCCCGTCGATGCCCATGCCGAGCAGGACGAAATCAAGCCGGTCCTCCCCCTTGTGCCGCCACTGGAGCACCTCGCACAGCTCCTTCTCGTACGCGATGTCGGCGTCCTCCTCCATGGCCGCGATGGGATGAACCTGCTCGGGCGGGATCCCGGAGTGCTCGACGATCGTCTCGTTGATCAGGTGGAAGTTCGACCGATCGCTGTCGAGAGGCACCGCCCGCTCGTCCACCAGCCACAGGTGGGTGCGGGCCCACGGAAGCACGCGGCAGTCGGGGTCGTACATGAGCCGCTCGTACAGCGGCTGCGGCGTGGTGCCGCCGGACAGCGCCAGCTCGAAGTCACCGAATCGCCGCACGCAGGCCTGTGCCTGCACCACCATCTCGGCCGCCAGGAGGTCGATGAGCCGGTCCACGGTCTCGGCCACGATCACCTCGCCGGGCAACGGCGGTCCGACCGGGGCGGGCTCGGCCAGGTCATACGGCCTGGTCCTGGGACGCCGGGGATTGGGTTGCGGCCGGATCATCGCGCCGATCCATGATTGCATGCCCGCGACGGGTTGGCCAGTGGCTACCGTGCGGTCATGTTGGGGCTGCTGACATGGCCGACATACGGGACGTGGTTCGGCGGCCACGGCCGAGGGTGGATCGACAAGGGCTGCGTCTTCACCGGCGTGCCGGAACCGACCCGCCGGGGCCGTAGCCGGAAGTGGCCGCCCGTGCGGCTCCCGGCCGCGCTGTGCAAGGTGATCGTCGACGACCTCGCTCGCATTGCCCGGCTCCGCGGCTTTGAGCTGCTCGTGGCGGCGGTCGCCGCCGATCACGTGCACGTGCTGATTGGGTGCGAGCCCGATCGCGACATCCCCCGCCTCGTTCAACTGGTCAAGGGCGCGCTGAGCCGGGCGCTGTCGGTGGCCGTGGGAGACGAGCCCGCGTGGTCGGAACGGGGCGAGGAGCTGACGCATCACAAATGGTGGACAAGACAGTACTCGTTCGTGCCGATCTCCGATTCCGACGCGCTGCATCGAGTGGTCGATGCCCTCGCTGAACACGAGGCGATTGGCGCCTGCTGCTACCGCAATCCGCATGCCGATATCCGCCTATGATGCGCTCCATGAGGACACCGTTGCTGATCGTCGTCGCAGGGCTGTGCGGTTTCAATGGCCCGCCCCCCGCCGGCCCCGTCGACCTCTACGAGCCGCCGACGGCAGCGCTGGATCCCCGCATCGACCCGCAGAAGGTCACCGAGCACGATCCACCGCCCCTGCCGCAGCAGGTCATTCTGCCGGTGCCGCCGGAGTTTCGCGTGGCCGCTTCGGCCGACGAGGTCCCGGTGGACCGCGCTCGCTTCGAGCGGGCCCGAACCGCGCTGCGGGCGGGGCTCACCTGGCTCGCGGCCGCTCAGGATCGCGACGGCGGATGGTTGACAGAGGTCCGTGCCGCCCCGACCGATGAGCCCGACAAGCCGTCGCCGGTCGCGGTGGCGGTCACGGCGCTGGCCATCAAGGCATTCACGCAGCACGACGAGCCGGTGCTCGGTGAGCACGAGCTCCGGTGGGCACTTCGCTTCGTGCTCATGGCACAGGGCGAGGACGGGGCGTTCGAAGGCGGGGCGCTCACCAGCTACGTCACGGCGGCGGTGGTCATGGCGTTGTCCACGATCGATGACGAGGACCTCCGTGACGAGCTCGAGCAGGCGACCGTGTGGCTCGATCGCCACCAGTGGGACCAGGGCGAGGGGCTCAACCCGCGTCAGGACTGGTTCGGCGGCGCGGGGTACGGCAGCCGCGGACGCCCCGACCTCTCCAACACGCAGATGATGCTCGACGCGCTCTACGAGGCGGGCTACAGCCCCGACGAGCCGGCGGTGCAGCGGGCGCTGTCGTTCATCGCCCGTGCCCAGAACCTGCGGGCCACCAACCGCGCGGACTGGGCGGGCGACGACGGGGGCTTCGTCTACACGCCCGCCAACGGCGGTGAGTCGATGGCCAGCGAGGCCGCCGGCGAGGGCCGCCACGGCGAGAACATCGCCGCGGGCCGGCCGCGCAGCCTGCGCAGCTACGGCTCCATGACCTATGCCGGCTTCAAGAGCATGCTGTACGCGGGTCTCTCGCCCGACGACGTGCGGGTCCGCGCCGCGTTCGACTGGGTGCGGCGGCACTGGACGATGGACGAGAACCCGGGTCTCGGCCAGCAGGGTCTGTACTACTACTACCACACGATGTCACGATCGCTTCGCGCGGCGCAGCAGAACGAGATCGAGGACATCGACGGCGTCATGCACAACTGGCGGGCGGAGCTGATCGACGCTTTGCTCGACCGCCAGCTCGACGACGGAAGCTGGCGGAACCCGGCCGACCGGTGGCTGGAAGGCGAACCCGTGATGGCCACGGTGTACGCGGTGCTCGCGCTGGAGGAGACGCTCAAGCCCGTCGTTGGACTCGGGGCGGATGCCGGCGGCGGTCTGCGGTTCGTGGTCACCTACGACGCCGCGATCGACCCATCGTTCACGGGCCGCGTCTACGTGATGCTGTCCACGTCCGAGACCCGCGAGCCCCGCACCGGGCCGTCGTGGTTCCGTCCCGAGCCGTTTTTCGCCCTCGACGTCGCCGACTGGAGACCCGACACACCGCTCGTCTTCGACGACGACGCCCTGGGTTTTCCGGCACCGCCCGGCCGCATCGACGAGAACACCTACGCGGTGCAGGCCGTGATGCGCCGCAACCTCGACTCGCCCTTTATCGGCAGGGCGGGCGGCACCGCCTACAGCACCGTCCGCCGCGAGGCGATCGACGGCGACCGCGGCGCGGTCGAGCTGCGGATCGACCAGGTCGCCGAGGAGCGTCGCACACCCGACACCGAGCGGGTCAAGATGGTCAAGCGCCGCAGCGACCTGCTCAGCGATTTCCACGGTCGCCCCATCGTGATGGAGGCGGCGGTCATCCTGCCGGAGTCCTACGGCACCGACGGCACGGACCGCTACCCCGCCCTGTACATCATCCCCGGCTTCGGCAGCAGCCATCTCCAGGCGGTGGCGTTCGCCGCACGCGCCACCGGTCCGGACGCCGATCGCATCGTCAAGATCGGCCTGAACCCGCTGTGCCGCACGGGCCATCACGTCTTCGCCGACTCGGCGAACAACGGGCCGTGGGGCGAGGCGCTGGTGACGGAGCTCATCCCCGCCCTCGAGGGCGAGTTTCATCTCGCCCCGCACGCCCGGGGCCGGTTTCTCACCGGCGGCTCTTCGGGCGGATGGGCGAGCCTCTGGCTGCAGGTGACGTACCCGGAGTTCTTCGGCGGGACGTGGTCGATGGTGCCGGACCCCGTGGACTTCCGCTCCTTCCAGGGCGTCGATCTCTATGAGCCGGGACGCAACATGTTCGTCGACGTCGACGGCGAACGGCGCCCCATCGCCCGGCGCCGCGGGGAGGTCATGCTCTGGTACGACGACTTCGCCGGCATGGAGCGGGTGTGGGGCGAGGGCGGCCAGCTCTCCTCGTTCGACGCCGTCTTCAGCCCGCGGGGCGCCGACGGGCGGCCGCAGCCGTTTTTCGATCGGTTGACGGGGGACGTGAACCGGGACGTGATCGAGGCGTGGAAGCAGTACGACATCCGGCTGATCCTGGAGGAGAACTGGCCGACGCTCGGACCGAAGCTGGCCGGCAAGCTCCACGTCTTCGCCGGCGAGGACGACAATTTTTACCTCGAGGACGCCGTCAAGCTGCTGGACGCCTCGCTCGAGACGCTGGGCAGCGACGCCGTGGTCGAGGTGATGCAGCAGCGCAACCACATGACGGTGGGCGACCGGGCGATGCTGCAGCGCATCGACCGTGAATTGCTGGCGATCTTTGACGGCGATCAATAGTCGTGCGCCCGCTCCGCACCGCCGGATCGAATCCGGTCCGAGCGAGTGTCGGCCCGAAGGGCCGTACGCAGCGATCAAACAAGCATCCGCCGCTGCCATGCGAGCAGGCTCGCCGCGGCGGCCAGGAGCACGGCGCCGGCCACCTGGTGGGCCGTCGTGAGACCGACCTCGAGCACCGTGATCGGGTCGTCGGGCTGACGCGCCCCTTTCGGCACCACGATGAAGGACCCGATCCCCAGCGCCACCTGCAGCATCACGATGTAGATCAGCGCGATCCCCGCTCGCTTGACGGGCAGCCGCTCGGCATACAGCCCCCACGCCCGCACACCGCACAGCAGGGTCAGCACCAGCACCAGCGTCGAGCCCACGAAACTGTGCCCGTGCAGAATGCCGATCAGCGCCCCGCGCGGCGCTTCGGGCACGGGCTGCAGGTGGCGGTACACCGTTCCCAGCACGATCTGAAGCCCGATCAACACCAGCAGCGCGAGGGCGAGGGTGCGGTCGGTGGGCACCGTGGTCCGCGCCAGCGGTGATTCCCCGTCGAGCCACCTCGTGGACGTGATCATGGCCACCGTCACCATCGCGGCGAAGATCACCTGCGCGAAGACGCCGTGTACGATCCCCAGGGCCACGCTCTGCTCGGTGACGCGAGTGCCGCCCAGCACGCCCTGGCCGATCACGGCCAGCACCACGGCCGCCATCAGCCACCGCAGCCACCAGCGTCGGTCGACCATCCAGACGTTGACCATGAGCACGATGGTGGTCAGCCCCACCAGCAGCCCCCACAGCCGGTGCGCGTGCTCGACGAACGTCCCCACGTCGCGCTGCATGAGCGTGATCGGGAAGAGCACGAGCAGGTGCCCCTCCGCGATGATCCAGCCCTCGACGGCCAGACCGGCCTCGAGACCGGTCACGATGCCACCGGCGACGAGCATCAGCAGGGTTGTGACGGCCGTGACCCAGGCGAGGGCCGCCGTCCAGTTACCCCAGCGCTGTCCCGACGCGGCCCCGCGGCCGAGCCCCGCGCCCATCGCGCACAGCGCGACCGAGGCCAGCAGGAAGCCGAGGATCCACCAGCCGGCCGAGCGGGCGACCCCCGTGCGGTCGGCCCCGAGCAGGCTCAGCAGGATCAGCAGATTCACGCCGGTGATCATCGCGCCGAGCCCGGCGCCGCCGGCCCAACCGCGCCCGGCCAGACGCCCGGCCCCATAGCCGGCCGCGAGCAGACACGCGACGATCGCTGCCATGACGAACAACCACACGCCCCGGCTGCCGGGCGGCAGGGCCGCCACGTAGAGCAGCGACCACATCGTGACAATGGCCGCGAAGCCGATGGCGAGGATGTCAGCGCCTTTCCACCGACCTGTCATGCGAGCCCCTTTGTCGGGTCAGGGTCCGGCCCGTGCGGTTCCTGGCACCCCTCACCACGGACCCGTATACTATGTGACGAACTTCACAAACACCACTGCTGCGCCAGCACGGACGGCCCGGCGCCGAACGCCCGGCGTGACTGCATGAGTCTTTTGAGCACATCTGCGAACGAGCCGGTCGTGGCGACCGGGCACCGCCGCCTCATCGGCCTGTACCTGGAGCTGACCAAGGCGCGACTCAGCGCGCTGGTCGTGGTGACCACCGCCGTCGGCTTCGTCATGGCCACTCCCGCTCGCGCGGGGCTTGACTGGCTGACGCTCATGTTCACGGTCGTGGGGACGGCGCTCGCCGCAGGCGGCGCCAACGCCCTCAACCAGCTCGTCGAGACCCGGCGTGACGGCCTGATGAAGCGCACACGCGACAGGCCACTACCGTCGGGCGCGATGGGGGCCGCCCACGGCTTCATCTTCGCGATGCTGCTGTGCTACGCGGGTCTCGGCGTGCTCGCGGTGCTCGTCAACCTCCCCGCCGCCGGACTCGCCCTGGCCACGATCGTGATCTACGTCGCGGCCTACACGCCGCTCAAGACGCGGACGACGCTGAACACGCTGGTGGGCGCCGTCTGCGGCGCCATCCCGCCGCTCATCGGCTGGGTGGCGGCGGCCGGCCGGCTCGACGCCGCGGCGTGGGTCCTGGCGGGGCTGCTGTTCGTCTGGCAGATCCCCCACTTCTTCGCCCTCGCGTGGCTCTACCGCGACGATTACGCGCGAGGCGGCCATGCCATGCTTCCCGTCCTCGACGCGACCGGCCGCATCACGGGCCGGGTCGTGGTCGTGACCAGCCTGTGCCTGATCCCGCTGGCCCTGTGCGGGACGCTCTTCGGGCTGGCCGGTCCCGCCTACGCGCTGGGATCGCTGGCCCTGGGCGTGTGGTTCGTGGGCATGGGCGCTCGGCTGTGCGCCACCCGCACCGAAGCGAGCGCCCGTCGCGTGTTTCTCGCGAGCATCATCTATCTCCCGGCCGTGCTGGGTCTGATGGTGGTTGACCGTCGCGCCCCGGTGACACCCATGGGCGCCAGGGCCGCCGTGACCTCCACGGCGGCGGCCGCGGCCCCGACCCCCGGCGGCATGACCGGCCTGCTGAATCGCTCCGACGAACCGTGACGAACGCCACGCCACGAATGCTGACCCTTCGCTCGGGAGGCTGGGTCCTGCTGCTGGCGGGCCTGTTCACGGTGGGCCTCTTTCTCTGGGCGGTGGCCGGCGCCTTCGTGCGGGACGGCGGGCCGCTGACCGGTGACGGGCGCAATGTCGAGACGTACGGCTTCAGCCTCGAGCCGTGCCTCGTCCCCCGCGATCTGCTCGTCGCCGGCGGCGTGCGCAAGGACGCCATCCGGGCCCTGTTCGATCCCCCGGTGATCTCCGGCGACGAGGTTGCCCGCATCAACGCCGAGCGATACGGCAAGTACCTCGTTTCGACGGACCGCGTCATCGGCGTGTCGATCAACGGTGCGTCGCGCGCCTATCCGCTTCAGATCATGCAGGTGCACGAGATCGCCAACGACGTGCTGGCCGGAATCCCGATCGCCGTGACGTACAACCCGCTGTGCGACAGCACCGTTGTCTTCGACCGCACCGTTGACGGCGAGGTCCTGGACTTCGGGGTCAGCGGTCTGCTGTACAACTCCAACCTGCTCATGTACGACCGCCGGCCGGAGGCTGCCGGTGAGAGCCTGTGGAGCCAGCTGATGGCGGAGGCCATCGCGGGCCCGGCCGCCGGGCAGCGTCTGCGGGTCATGGACGCCGCGGTGACGACGTGGTCGGACTGGCTGCGTCTGCATCCCGACTCGACGGTGCTGCAACGTGATGAGCGACTCGAACGGCGGTACAAGGAAACGACGTTCGACCTGTATTTTCACTCCTCGCAGATCAGGTTCCCGGTGCGGCCGGCGCCGCCTCCCGACGGGCCGGCGCCGAAGCAGCGGGTGGTCGTGGTGACGGCGGGCGACGCCCGCGGCGTCTTCCCGTTCGACACCGTCGCCCGCCACGCCGGTCCGGACGGGACCTGGCGCACGATCCTGGGCACGGTGCGTCTGCGGCTCGAGCACGACGTGAAGACCGACACCGTCACCGTGACCGCACGGCCGGGCTCCGAGCCGATCACCGCGATCTATGCGATGTGGTTCGCGTGGCACGCGATGCATCCCGACGACGAGGTGAGCGGGGAGACTGAGGCAAGCTGACGGCTCTTTGGCAGCCGCCTGGCGGTTCCGCCATGCCCAAGAAAAACCGCGGTTCCCACCGCGATGCGGCGGAGCCTGCCGCTATCTAGTGGGTCATGGATCGGACAGCGGTCCGGAAGAAGAAAGGATCCCTGGATTCGGTGGGGCGGCGCAAGAAGCGTCTCGAGCAGCTTCTGAACCTGGCGCTCGCGTACAAGGACTGGACGCGAAAGGAGCTGGCCCGCACCCTGGGGCGGGATCCGACCAAGCTCGTGCCGGGCACGGGGATCCCCAAGCTCGACGTCGTGGTCGAGCTGGCGGCGGTCCTCGAGTGGCCCGTGGGCGATGTCGTCAAGTACCTGTGGGTCGACGCGTCCGGTCGCGAGCCCGGTGATGAAGCGACGACGGCGGCCAGACGGGCCGCGACGTGTCATCGCGACGCCCTCCGCTGGCGGCAGAGCGGGCGGTATCTCGAGGTCGTCGACGCAGCCACGCTCGGGCTCAGCCAGCCGGGGGTCACGGGCGCACGTCGCCGGCCCCTGCAGGCGATCCTCGCCGACGCCTACTACTCGCTGTGGTCGCTGGTCGAAGCGCGGGCGATCGCACGCGATCTGGTCTCGGCGTACGAAGTGCGGCCGCTACGAACGGACCGCGATCGCGTCACGAAAGCCTTCGCCCACTTCATCTCCGGCCAGACGCATCGCCGGCTCATGTCGGTCGAGCCGCAGCGATGTGAGACGCTGGCGGCGGCGGCGCGGCACGAGCTCCAGACCGCCCTGGCCCTCTATCAATCGATGACCGAGCGGGAGAACGACCCGCGTCTCGAAGGTCTGGCCGCCACGTGCGCCGGCGCGATCGTCGAGACGGACGTGGCGTTGAAGCGCCGCTGTGCGCGGGACGCGCTGGATCAGCTCTCCGCCGCCCTGGAGCGTGTCCGCGAGACGGCGGGTCTCGCGCCCGAACGCCTGGAGAGCTTCGGCTGGTGGTGCATCTTCGGCTGCAACATCGCGCTGCGTCACCTGGACGACGAACGCCGCCTGCAGCAGCACATGGCCGTCTTCACGAACAAGGCGGACGAGATTGCCAACCAGCTCGACAACTGGTCCATGCGGGAGCGTGTGTTCGCCATGCAGTACACGCGGTGGGAACGAGCGGCGGGCTCGACCTGCTTCGAGATCCCGCACGTCATTGATGCCGACGACGTGCGAATCATCACCGGCACCATGGGCCGCTTCCCGTCCTTCCGCGCGATCGGCTGGCGGATCCTGGAAACGGCGCAGATCGTGACGGGCTAGGAAGAGGACGAAGGCTCGGAGTGATCATCGAGGGCTGATCTCATCGTGGCCGCCAGCGGAAGCGAGACAGCCAGACGCGACCGTGCTCGTTGAAATGCACGCCCTCGGTTTCGAGAAGACGGCGCTGCTGCTCGCCGCCGCCGTCCAGCCCGGATCGGAGGCTCACCTCGCCCCTGGCGTTGATCACGCGGTGCCATGGGACCCTCGTCCCGTCAGGCAACGCGCTGAGGGCGTAGCCGACCTGCCGGGCGTGCCCGCCCAGACCGGCCAGCGACGCGATCTGGCCGTAGGTCGCAACCCGGCCGCGCGGAATGCGTCTGACGACGGCATAGATTCGCGCGTATTGGCCCGTTGCGCCGCTCACGTACCGATCATGAGTGTGGCGAACAGCACCAGCCACACCGCATCGAGAAAGTGCCAGTACATGGCGGTGTACACGACGCCGTCGTGGTTCTGGCTGGTGTAGCGCCCCGCCCAGGCCCGACTGGTGACGACGGTCAGCGGAACCAGGCCTCCGATGACGTGCAGCGCGTGCAGGCCGGTCAGTACATAGAACGCCTTGAGCAGGAACATGCGCTCGGTCGCCCCCAGGGCCTCCTGCATGGGCGCCGCCCACGCGAGCCAGCACGCCGTCTGCACGACGAGAAACCCCAGGCCCAGCACCGCGGTGGCGGCCAGGGCCTGACGCAGCCGGCGAGGACGCCCCTGCCGCACGGCCGCCAACCCCATCTGCATGGTGACGCTGCTGACAACCAGCAGCAGAGTGCTCAGCCACAGCCCCGGAGGAAGCCCCGGCAGCTCGAGGGCATGACCGATCGCGAGCACGCGGATGGCCACGTACCCGATGACGCTGGCGCCGAAGAGGACGCCGAGCGACAGCAGGAACAGCCGCATCCCCAACGTTCCCGCGGCCACGCGGGCCTGCCGGCTGGAGAACGGGGACGTCTTGGAGGCCGACTCCACGGCGGGGTCCAGGTTTTGTCCTATTGCTCCAGCGTCTCGAGCTTCTGCTGGACGAGCGGCGCGTTGCCGGTGTCGACGTCCGGCGCGTACTCGCTCGTGTCGGTGAGGGCGAAGCTGATGAACAGCGCCACGAAGGCCATGGACGAGATGAACACGAGGCCGTTGAAGGGCCGGTCGTACCGAAGGTGCATGAAAAAGAGCACCACCAGCGATCCCTTCAGGCTCGCGATGCCAAGGGCGATCCAGATGTTCGCGGGCCCGAAGTGGAAGTCCGCGATCCATACCGTGATCACGGTCAGCACGAGCAGGGCTGCTGCCGTCTTCACCAGGATGCTGATGGGCACGACGTGCCCGACGCCCTGATGCTCCGCTCCGTGTGACTGCTCGCTGGCCATACGCAACCCCTGTTGACTTCCTTAGATCAGATAGAACAGTGGAAACAGGAAGATCCAGATGAGATCGACGATGTGCCAGTACAGACCGCCCAGATCCACGGGCGTGAAGTACTGGCTGCTGAATCTGCCCTTGAGGGCACCGATCATCAGCCACACGATGACGAGGCCGCCCACCACGACATGGACGCCGTGCAGCCCCGTCATCATGAAGTAGATGTTGAAGAACATGTGGGCGTTGTCGGGCCGGGTCGGATCCTGAAGCGGGTGGAGCATGTGCCCCTCGTGCTCCTGCTCCCCCTCGTACGCCTCGACACCGCCGTGCTCGGCGACAGCGAGCCTCTCAACGCTCAGGCCCGCGGGCCCCGACGCGGCCGGGGCGACCGTGGTCGGCTCCGCCACCGGGCCGGCGGCGAAGCTCGCCGCCACGTCGCGAGACTGCTCCTCGGCCAGTTGGACGGCGGCCGGGTGCAACGCCGGGGTGGGGTAGTCCGCCCAGGTGCGAGAGTCCGTGCCGGGCGGCTCGTAGAACTTCAGGCCCGGGTACCAGCCCTCGTGGAACTTGTGGGTGTACTCGAAGTACTTGATGACGAGAAACGTGCCCGCGCCGGCGAGGGTCAGCGCGAGCAGGATGATCAATGGCCCCCGACGGTTCCGCTGGGCCATCGTCACCGCCGCCGCCATGGTCAGGCTGCTGAGAATCAGCACAACCGTATTGACGGCGCCGAGCGTCGTATCGAGGAACTGGCTGCCGTACTTGAAGAGATCCGGATGGTTGCCGCGCCAGACCGCGTACCCGACGAACAGCCCGCCGAAGAGCAGCACCTCGGTGGCGAGAAACATCCACATGCCCAGCTTGCCCGCGTCGAACTGCTGCTGAGGCGTATCGAAGTGGTGCTGAAGAAAGTCGGGATGTCCGTGCGCGTCAACGGTGGTCATGTCTGTCTCGAGGTTCAGACGTCAAATCTGAATCTCCGTCATCCTTCCCCCGGCTCGTGCGCCAGGTCATGCCGCCAGTGATAACCCTGCTCCTGCTCATCCCATTCCAGGACGCTGAAGTCGTAGCAGTCGCCGACGTGCGGCTGGGTGGCGAAGTTGTCGTGCGGCGGTGGCGACGTGCACTGCCACTCAAGGCTGCGGCCTCCCCACGGGTTGGCCGGAGCGCGGCGGCCCCCGAACAGCGAGTGGATCAGGTAGGCCGCCGTGATAAAGAAGCCCAGGGCCATGACGTAGGAGCCGATGGTGGAAACCACGTGATAGACCGTGAACTCCGGAAGGTAGTCCCAGTAGCGGCGCGGCATGCCCTTCGAGCCCAGGACGAACTGCGTGAAGAAGGTGACGTTGAAGCCGACGAAAACAAGTCCGCAGGCGATCCGCCCCCAGAACTCCGAGTACATCCGGCCGGTCATCTTGGGCCACCAGTGGTGGAGGCCGCCGATCATGGCGATCAACGCGCTACCCATCATGACGTAGTGGAAGTGGGCCACCACGAAGTACGTGTCGTGCAGGTGGATGTCGGTCGCCAGCGTGCCCAGGTGCAGACCCGTCAAACCGCCGATGCCGAACAGGAAGAGGAACGACAGGGCATAGAGCATCGGCGTGTTGAGGCTGATCGAGCCCTTGTAGAGCGTGGCCAGCCAGTTGAAGACCTTGACCGCCGACGGGATCGCCACGCTGAAGGTGATGGCCGAGAAGATCACGTTCATAAGGGGCGACTGGCTCGATACGAACATG
>JBFGEG010000103.1:0-12816 GCA_041580235.1 Phycisphaerales bacterium | reverse complement strand
GCCCCCCCCCCCCCCCCGGCGCCAACGGCACCCCGCGGGGGCCGGTCAAGCACGGCATCGTCAGCGACGTCACGGCCGCCCTGTTCAGCCCCAACGGCGCCGACGAGCCGCTCGTCGAGATCCAGTTCGCCGGCACGACGACCCCCAGCCTCAAGCACCGCCGGGACTTTCTCACGGGCAGCGTCGTGGACCGCGCCGTCCAGGCCGCCTGCGAGCGGGCGTGCCGGGCCGAGCAAGCGGGCACCGACGATCCCGGCCTCACCGCCGACACCCTGATCGACGCCATCGATGAGCAGGTGCGGGCGGTCGTCCACGGATTGACGCCCGTCAACGTCACCGAGTTCGTGGACCTGCCCGACGGGGTCCGCGTCACCAACCTCCGCCGCCTGCCGCGGCCGACCCTGTCAGCCGCGCAGCTCCAGCGCTGAGAGCCCTTCCGGAACTCCGTCTCAGAACCGTTGCACGCAACAGAAAGGACCGCCATGACCGAACAGACCCGAACCGCCGGGCAGCGGCAGGGCCCGGACCCTGCCGACGCAACCGACGACGTCTGGAGCCCCGAACCGGCGGTGGGCTTCGCGGACGTCGGCACCGGGCTGTATCTCGAACGTCTGCCGGTGGCCGGCATGACCGTCACCGACATCCGCGAGACGTTCGCCGATCGGCTCGACATTCACCCGGAGGCGACGCCGGTGCTCGACGGCGAGCGGGTCACCGACGAATCCGTCCGGGTCGGGCCCGGCCAGCACCTGGCCTTCGTCCGCTACGCCGGAGAGAAGGGGGCCACGCCATGACTCCCGGCACCGACCGTCTCACGATTGAAGGTACGAAGGTGCAGGCACGGTCTTCGGAAGGGGTGCAGGCCACCATGGACATCGCCGAGTTCGTCGCCCGGCTCGCTCCCGCAAACATGAGCACGTGCGGCCTGGTCATCCCCGACGGCGTGCGGATGATCTTCTCCACCCGCTCGCTGACCGTGTTCGTGTGGGAGCTGGAGCCCATGATCCACCGCGTCCGGTGGATCAGCGAGGCGTCGGAGATCCCCTACAAGATGCCGGGCCGCGAGGTGCTCTATCAGGATCGTCGTCTGGCCCTGCCGTACCTCGTGATCTTGGCCGTCTTCGTCCGGGATGCGTCGGGTCGTCTCGTCCTCTCCTCGAGCAACGAAGCGTACTTCCGTACGGCCCCGCTCAAGGACCCCGGCGACGCCCTGTGCTTCCCGGCGCTTCTCAACCTCAGCAAGTTCCCGGCGGGTATCGCCGCCGGCCGGCCCCTGTCGTGGATCTGCACTCAGTACACCAACCTCCGGAAGCTGGCCAGAGAGCAGGATCACAACGCAAGGATCCGGGAATCGCTCAAGGCCCTGCGGAGCACGATGCTGGAAGCGGGCTTCAATTACTCCAGCGAGCACCACGAGCTCACCAGCTACTGGACGGTGTCGTCGAAGAAGATCCCGCAGGTGGCGGACCTCGATCGCTGGGAGCAGCTGAGCCGGGAAGACCCGCTGTTCGTTCTCAACGTCCCCTGGCTTCCCGCCTTGTGGCGGCGAGAGCAGATGACCGTGCAGAAGCTCGTGGACCGCATCGTCGGCCTGGCCGGCGGCGGGGACCCGCCGCTGGACTCCAGCGCGGCGCTCGCCCACGTCGTCTTTCAAAACGGCCCGCCGCCGGCGGGGGACCCGGCATGACGACGGACGGCAAAGCCCCCCGGCTGGTGACCCCCATCTACGTCAAGACCCGTCCCGACACGCGGGCCCCTGACGACGACGCGTGCTACTACATGCTCACCCGAAGCGGGCTGTTCATCGGTCGCAACACGGCACACGTTGCGAGCCTGGTGCCGGCCCGGCAGTGTCCGGGAGAGCTGGAGCCGCAGAAGCCGCAGCTCGACCTGCGGTATCCCAAGGTCCCGGCCGCGCTGGTGGCCCGGATCACGGCGTTCTTCTGGACGATCGCCGCCCGCCACGGCGGCGAGGCGGTGGTCCTGCTCGCCTTCGACCAGACCAGCGGCGTCATCCGCCCGATCGTCCCGCCGCAGCTCGCGACGGTGGGGACGGACTGGCGGGGTCAGCCCTACCCGATCGGCCTGCACTACCAGATTCCCCCGCTGCCCGGCCGAAACCTGCGGCTCTTCGGCGACATCCACAGCCACGCCTTCGATCCGGCCTACGCGTCGACCGTCGACGTCAGGGACGAGCAGCACTGGCCGGGGCTGCACGTCGTCGCGGGCCGTCTCGATCAGGATCCACCCCGGTGGCATGCCGAGTACGTCGTCGACGGCACGCGCTTTGATCTCGCGCCCGACTCCGTGATGGACCTCGACGCGTACCGTGGCCGCTCGACCGAGGTGGACGACGACTGGGTGTCGCGTGTCCGCGTCGAAAGCGGCAGCCAGTACCGGCACACGCTGACCGGCAACGGTCCGGACCCTTACCCCGACGATTCTCCTACGCACTCACCTCACCATGAAGAGCAAGACCGCACCCCTCCTGGACGTCCGTCTGCCCGGTGATCTGGTCGTCCGCATCATCGGCCTCGGCGGCATCGGTCAGATCGTCGCCACCTATCTCGTGCGATTCCTGCGCGGCAGCGTCCGGCGCGCGGCCAAGGTCGTTCTGTATGACGGCGATGACTTCGAGATCGGCAACGAGAGCCGAATGTCCGTTGCGCAGCTTTACGAGAACAAGGCGGCCGCGCTCAAGACCCGTCTCGCCGGCGAGTACAGCACGTCACAAGTCACGGTCCTGGCCGTCGAGCAGTTCGTGACTCCGGACAACATCGAGCGGCTCGTGCCCGGTGGTCCGGGCGAGTCGGTGCTGCTGTGCGTCGATAACCACGCCACGCGCAACCTTGTCGGAGAGCACGTTTGCGGCCTCGACGACATCTGCCTCATCAGCGGCGGCAACGACGGCGTCGGTCCCGACAGCGGCGGCACCGTCCGGCATGGAACGGCGGGCAACGTCCAGGTTCACCTTCGCTCCGCAGGGCGCGATCTGGCGCCGCCGATCACCGAGTTTCACCCGGAGATCGCCAACCCTCGCGACCGGCGGCCCGACGAGCAGAGCTGCACGGACCTGCTGGAGTCCGTGCCCCAGATCCTCTTCACTAACCTCTGCGCCGCCAGCTGGATGCTGAACACCTGGCTGCTCTATGCATCCGGCGAGCTGCACTTCTCGGAGCTCGTCTTCGACACGTACAAGGCGCGGGCGATGCCTCTGATGCCCCTGCCGGGCAGGCCTATTCGATGATGCGACCGTCATCGCGCAGCCGCAGACGATACGAACGCGTGCCGGTCTCGAGGAGCTTGCGGCTGATCCTCGCCTCGGCCATCCTCCGACGCAGCCGGGCCACGTGAGTGCGCAGCACTCCTTCCGTGAGCCGCTCACCGGTGCGCTGCTCGATCGTGTCGAGCAGCTCGTCGATCGTCTTCATCGGCACGTATCCGTTCTCGCCGCTCGTGGTCCTGGGAGAGCCGCCGCCCTCCTTGGCGGCGCTCGCCAGCAGCACCGCGAGGAGCTTCTCGGCCGCTCCCAGCTCCAGGGTGCGCTCGTCCATGTGCACGATGATGCCGAGTGCGTTCTGCCGCTCGACGAGCACCTGGCGGATCCCGTTGCGCGCGTCGGCCGCGTTGGATCCGCGGGACGACCGTGATCGCCCACCGCTCGACTTCCCCCGTCCTTTCTTCTGGGTCTTTCGGATGTCCCGGACGTCCTCGCGGACTTCCTCAAGCTCGCACTCCGCCTCTGAGAGCTTGGTGGCGGCCTTGTTGAGCTTGCGCTCCAGATCCCGAAACGTGTCCTCGGCCTTGCTCATCTTTCACCTGTGTCTTCAACCGTCGCAACAACGATCCCGGAAGCGGCAACGACGTCGCTTCGCGATTAACCAATCACCGGGACGCCCCCTCCGGCCGCCCGGGTTCATCAAGTCGTCACTGATCAGCAAGACGTGCCGCCACGCCGACGGACGTCGTCGCGTGTCAACGACACGGGCGGGGCCGTGGTGGGCCCACCCCGGGACCGCCGCCCCCAGAGAACCCCGCCGGAACCGATTGGTCTGCATGTGGCTCCCCAGCCGCGCTGCTGAAGTACAAATAGCGATTTTCACGATAACCACTAGGATTGCAAGCGGAAAACCGACTAAAATGGGTCTGAAGTATCATAAACCAGTTACAAAAAACGCGTCAAGTGTATAATGAGCGGAGCCACGCCTCCATGCGCACCGAGATCAGGCTCAAGCAGCTGCTGGACGAAGCCGGCGAGAACACGCACGGCCGGATCGAGCGGATGTCCAAGGCCACGGGCCTCCACCGCCACACGATTCGAAAGTTCCTGCAGAACGAGGCGACCACCTTCTCGCTCGACACGATCTCGCTGATCTGCGACTACCTGGTCCAGATCGGTCTCGAAGAGGGGCTGCCGGCCAAGCTCTTCGCGGCGCGGCCGTCACACCTCCTGCAGGCCATGCTGGCGCCGGAGCAGGTGACCTTCTATCTCGGAGAATCGAAGGGGCAGACCAAGTTCGGAGTTGCCAGGGCGTGGGTCTCGCGCGACGACTTCGGCGTGGCGGCCCGGCTCGTCGAGCGTCTCTCACGATCGGCTGAGCGTCACTCAGGCGACGCCGGCCGCAGGCTTGGCTTCGCATACCGGCACATTCCATCGCGCAGGGCGGATCCGTCCAAGCTCGAGCCCGATCGAAAAAACGCGAAGCGGGTCTTTCGACGCATGCGAGAAGACCAACGGGGCGAAACGTCGGTTCTCATCGGGTCACAGCGAGCCAATTATCTTGTCGAATGCTTCGTCAGCGAGCTCTTCCACTCCGAAGCATTCTCTGCAATCGACAGCCAAGTTCCGTTTTATCTAAAATACCACAGTCCCACCGGCGTTGCAAGCTGTTTTGGCGGCGACCAGGTTCCATCCGGCGCCGACGAAGATGAGCGGCCGGGCATTTATTACCGCCACGAAAACGACACGAAATGGGGGTTCTTTCCGACGGTGTCCAGAAAGCGCGGAGCCGGAATCGTCGTGGTGCGGCGGGATCCGGGACTGGGACGCTTGCAGATCGCCGTCTTCGGCCTGGCGGGAATCGCGACCGCCGCCATGGGCAAGCTCGTGTGCACCATGCCGGATCGCTTCTGGCCGCGATCGCCAGTGCAGGCCGGGCTGGAGGTCGGCGTCTACGCGTGCGGCTTCAAGCTGCTGGGCATGACCAAGGACGATCAGGATATCGACGAGATCGTCATCGGCTCACCGGAGATCGTTCAGCTCGATGTGCGGGTCCGCGGCAAGAGATGAGCCGACGGCGACACGCTGCTCCGCGAGAGCGGGGCGGCGGAGCAGACCGTACAATGACCGCTCACGATTCGACGGGGTTACGAGAGGAGTCGACATGCTCAGCCCGGAAATTGAAACGGCGCTGAACAGGCAGCTCAACGAAGAACAGGCGGCCTCGCAGGAGTACCTTGCCATGTCCGTCTACTTCGAGCAGCAGGGTCTCAAGGGCTTCGCCAGGTTCATGCGCAAGCAGTCGGAGGAGGAGACCGAGCACGCCCTGAAGTTCTTTGATTATGTCTTCGACCGCGGGGGAAGCGTGCGTCTCGGCGGCATTCCCGAGCCGAGGGCCGGATTCAATTCGACCAAGGCCGTCTTCGAGACCGCGCTCGCCCGCGAGCAGGCGAACACGAAGGGCATCCACGCCCTCTACAAGCTTGCGAGGGATCGAGACGATTACGCGACGCAGACGATGCTCCACTGGTTCATCGACGAGCAGGTCGAGGAGGAGCAGTGGTGCGAGGAGGCGCTGTCGCTGCTCGAGATGGTGGGCGACAACCAAAGCGCCCTGCTCATGCTCGACAAGCGCTACGGCGAGAAGGCCAACGCGGATTGACCCGGATGCTCAGCCGCCCGGCAGCTTCACGCCTCCGGCGGCACCCTTCAATTCAGCCATACGCTGCATGGCCTGCTGGTACAGGCTCTGCACGTCGCCCATGATCGTCTTGAATTCGTTCTGGAGCCCGGTGGTGCTTCCCTCGGCGTTGGTGACCTCGTTGAGCTTGCCCTGGGCGGCGTTCAGCTTCTCCTTGAGCGTCGAGACCACCTGGTCGAGCTTCTCATCGCCCAGTGATTTCGCGCTTTCGGTGAGCGACTCGACCTGTGACTGCTGCTGGGCGAGCTGACTCTTGAGCGTGCTGACCACGGTGTCCTTGGCCTGGCCGGCGACCTCACCGACCTTTGAGCCGAGCTCGGACGGCAGAATACCGGTGTCGGCGCCGCCGGCCTGGCCGGGGGCGGCCTCCTGCTTTCCGCAGCCCGCCATCACGAGCAACAATGCCGCAGAGCCAACAACGCCGACTGTTCTCAAGCTTCTCACGTCTTCGCCTTTCCTGTGGGATTGAGTCGTCCGCAACGACACGTCGTGGACGCGAACGGGCAGTAGCTTAGCACCATGCCGGGGCAACGCCGACACGATCCCGTCGATTCTTGCCGGCGGGGTTGGCCCGGGCACCCTGGGCACCCTCGTCGCCTGTCACACATGGAGTTATGGGTCCCGGCTCCGGTCCCTGACGCGCGAAGGGGAATCGGCGCGGCCGGCACAGCTGCTGTCGGTCGCCGGCTCATCGGCCCATTCGACGACTTTCCACTGCTCGCGACATGCCTCAGCGCCGATTCTCAGTTCGACTTGAGGGGAATGGCCTGATGAGCATTCTCATGCTTGCCTGCGGACCGTACATCGATACCGCCAACCTGTGGGTGTCGATCGTCGTGTTCCTCGTGTTCAAGCCGCTGGCGTACTTCGGGTTCATCCAGGCTTTCCGGTACCGCGTCAGCCGCCCCATCCCCATGACGTATCGACGCGCGGCGATGCTCACGCTGGCGCGGGCCGGGCTCGGCGTGGTCATCCTCGGCCTGGGTGCCGCGTTCATCGCCCTCTCCGGTCGCGAGCCCATGCTCGTGTGGTCGTGGCTGTATCTGTACGTGACCCGCGCCGCGGCCTGGTTCATCGTGGGGTGGTGGGGGGCTCGACTTCGGGGCCGGCGGCTCGCGGGCTGGATCATCTCGGGCATGATGATCAACGCGGCGTTCGACTTCGCCGTGCTCTTCGGGCTCTTCGGCGGCTGGATCTTCCCGGTCGGCGCGCTGCTGTTTTTGGGCGTGTTCATCGGCCTGCTCGATCGGTTCGGCCGCCGGACGGCGCTGCAGACCGCGTTTTCCACGGCGACGCTGTGCCGCCGCTGCAGCTACGACCTGACCGGCAACCATTCGGGCCGCTGCCCCGAGTGCAGTATGGTCGTTTGAGCGCTCTGCCCGGCCCTTCGGGGCCGACACTCGCGCCGGCACGAACAAGCGCACTGCACGGGTGCCACGGGCGGCTTGACCGCCCGTGCGTACGTCACCGCGTGCCCGCAGGGGCAGACACGCGGCCATAGGCGCCCGGTCCTGCCTCGCGCGACACACTCGCTTTCGCGGCAAACTGCTCTACACTGGCTACGCGATGCAGTATGGCTTCGTGATCGACCAGAACGCCTGTATCGGGTGCCACGCCTGCACGGTGGCGTGCAAGGCGGAGAACGATGTCCCCGTCGGTGACTTCCGAACGTCGGTGAAGTACACGGAGCAGGGGACGTTTCCTCAGGTGAAGCGTGACTTCCTGGTGCAGCGCTGCAATCACTGCTCCGACGCGCCCTGCGTGACCATCTGTCCCGTCAACGCCCTTCAGAAGCGGGCCGACGGCATCGTGGACCTCGATCGCGACGCGTGCATCGGGTGCCGCGCGTGCATGCAGGCCTGCCCGTACGACGCGATCTACCTCAACGAGGATCTCGGGGCCGTCGAAAAGTGCCACTTCTGCGCCCACCGCGTCGAACGGGGCCTGGAGCCGGCATGCGTGACCGTCTGTCCCGTCGACGCGATCATTCCCGGCGATCTCGACGACACGGCGTCGCGTGTCTCGGGGCTCGTCCGGGACAACGAGACCAAGGTCCGCCGTCCCGAGCAGATGACCGGCCCCAACGTCCACTACCTCGGAGCCGATGACGTCTCGCTGAGACCCGGCACCGCGGCGCGGCCAGCGATGTACCTGTGGAGCGATCGTCCGCCCGAAAAGGCCGAGCCCTGGCCGGCGTCACTGCCGGTCGTCGCGGATGCCAGGGTCGTCCTGGACACGGGGCATCGGGTGCAATGGGGCTGGCCCATCGCCGCCTATCTCGTGACCAAGGGCATCGCGTCCGGTGCGGCGGTCCTCGCCCCCTTCGGCGCGGCGCTGGGGCTGACAGGTGCCGCACGAGACTTCGCCCCGGAGGCGGTCGCCCTGGGGTTCACGCTCCTGACACTGATCCTGCTCGTCGAAGATCTCGCGCGGCCGCTTCGCTTCTACCGCATGCTCACACGCCCCAACTGGCGGAGCTGGCTGGTCAGGGGCGGCGTCGTGCTCGCGGCCCTCGCGGCGGTCGCCGCCGTCACGATCGCCTTGCAGCTGGCCGGCCGCGAGCGGTGGGTGGTCGCGGCCCGGACCGTCCAAGCCATGCTGGGGGTCGCCGCCGCCGGCTACACGGCGCTCCTCTTTGCCCAGTGCAAGGGCCGCGACCTCTGGGAGAGCCGGCTGCTGCTGCCCCACCTTCTCCTGCAGGCACTGATGTGCGGCGGCGCGTGCCTGCTGCCGTTGGCGCCACGCAGCCCCGGTCTCCTGATGGTCACGGTGATCGGGATGCTGGGGCATCTCGTCCTCGCCGCGGCCGAGCGCACCCGACGCCACGACACCGAGAACGCCCGCCAGGCGGCCGCCTTCATGGGGACGCTGACACTCGGCCCGCTGCGGCCCGCCCGCGACGGGCTGCTCATCGGCGTGGGCGTGGGCCTGGTCTTCGCGGTGCTGCTTCCCACCGTCGCCTTTGTTCCCATCCTGGCGGGGCTGCTGCTGTACGAGCACGCGTACGTCCGGGCCGCCCAGCTTCCGCCCCTGGCTTGATCCGTCATGCGCTCACACGATCCCGACATCATGTCCGTCACACCGCTGGCCTCGTTTCCGCCCGTCGACCAGTGGGACGACTGGCTCGAGTACGACGCCGCCTCGTGGCCCCGCAAGGTCGAACGCCGCTACAGGCTCGTCCCGACCACCTGCTTCAACTGCGAGGCCGCGTGCGGTCTCATGGCGTACATCGACAAGGCCTCGATGACCGTGACCCGGCTCGAAGGCAATCCGCATCATCCCGGTTCGCGGGGCAAGAACTGCGCCAAGGGGCCGGCCACCATCAACCAGATCCGCGACCCGCAGCGGATTCTCTACCCGCTCAAACGGGCCGGGCCACGAGGAAGCGGCCGATTCGAGCGGACGACGTGGGACGAGGTCCTCGACACGCTCGCCACGCGGATCCGCCAGGCGATCATCGACGACCGCCGCACGGAGATCATGTATCACGTCGGTCGTCCCGGCGACGACGGTTTCATGTACCGCGTGCTGAAGTCGTGGGGGATCGACGGGCACAACTCGCACACCAACGTCTGCTCGGCCGCGGCGCGGCTCGGCTACGCCCTGTGGTCCGGCTCGGACCGGCCGTCGCCCGACCACGAGCATGCGAAGTTCATGCTCCTGCTGTCGTCTCATCTGGAGACGGGGCACTACTTCAACCCGCATGCCCAGCGGATCATCGAGGGCAAGTCGAAGGGCGCCAAGCTCTGCGTCATCGACGTCCGTCTCTCCAACACGGCCGCCAAGGCGGATTACTGGCTCGCGCCGTGGCCGGGCACGGAGGCCATGCTTTTGCTGTCGTTTGCCCACGTGATCCTCGAAGAGGACCTGCTCGACCGCGGGTTCGTCGAGCGGTGGGTCAACTGGCGGCAGTTCCTGGCGGCTCGCCGTCCCGACGCCGAGCCGTCGTTCGATCTGTTTGTCCGGGAGCTCCGCGCGGAGTACGCGTTCGCGTCGCCCGAGGCCGCGGCGGCCGAGTGCGGCGTGGACGCCCGGACGATCCGGACCGTCGCCCGCGAGATCGGCGAGGCGGGCCCGGCCCTGGCCACGCACGTCTGGCGGAACGCCGCCTCCGGCAACCTCGGCGGGTGGCAGGTCGCGCGGTGCCTTCAGCTGCTGACCGTGCTCGTCGGAGCGGTGAACGCCCGCGGGGGAACGGGTCTCGCCTCCCATCACAAGTTCGTCGCGGCACCCTTTCTCCAGCCGCCGCCGCAGCGGGTGTGGAGCGAGCTGCTCTATCCGCTGGAGTACCCGCTGGCCCATCACGAGATGTCCTTCCTGCTGCCGCACTTCCTGCTGGAGGGCCGGGGCAGAATCGCCGCGTACTTCACCCGCGTCTACAACCCCGTCTGGACGAATCCTGACGGGATGCTCTGGGAGCGCGTGCTGCGAGACGAGACGACCATCGAGCTGCACGCGGCGCTCACGCCGGTCTGGAGCGAGACGGCGCAGTACGCCGACTACGTGCTGCCGATGGGCAATGCCGCCGAACGTCACGACCTGATGAGCCAGGAGACGCACTCCGCGAGATGGATCAGCTTCCGCCAGCCCGTGCTCCGCGTGGCGGCCGAGCGGGCCGGCGCCGCGATTGAGCTGACACGGGAGACGAATCCGGGCGAGGTGTGGGAAGAGGACGAGTTCTGGATCGAGCTGTCATGGCGGATCGACCCGGACGGGACGCTCGGCATTCGCAAATACTACGAGTCTCCGTACCGGAGCGGCGCCAAGATCACGATCGACGAGTACTACCGGTGGATCTTCGAGAATTCGGTGCCCGGTCTCACCGAGGAGTCGGCGCGGCACGGGCTCAAGCCCCTGGAGTACATGCGCACCTTCGGCGCGTTTCTCGTGACCGCCGAGGCCTACGAGGGTCACCTGGCCGAGGTACCGCCCGACCGGCTGCGCGACGCTCGCACGCTCGACGACGGCACGATCGTGAAGGATGACACAACGGTGGGGGTGATGGCGGGGGGGTCCGCCCGCGCGGGGTTCGCCACGCCGTCGCGTCGCCTGGAGCTCTACAGCCCGACCATGGCCGAGTGGGGGTGGCCCGAGCACGCCCTGCCCGGCTACATCGAGAGCCATATTCACCGGCGTCATCTCGATCCGGCCAACGGCGTGTACGTCCTGATTCCGACCTTTCGGCTGCCGACGCTGATCCATACCCGGTCCGCCAATGCCAAGTGGCTGTACGAGCTGTCCAACACCAACCCGATATGGATGCATCCGGAGGATGCGAAGCGGCTTGGCGTGGAGACCGGTGATCTCCTGCGGATCACGACCAGGATCGGGCATTTCGTCAACAAGGCGTGGGTCACGGAGGGGATGCGGCCCGGCGTGCTGGCCTGCTCGCATCACCTCGGACGGTGGCGGCTGCACGACGAGTGCGGCACACATCGCTGGGCCAGTGTCAAGGTGACCTGCGACGAGCTCCAGACGGGCGTGTTCAGGTTCCGGCGCACCGGCGACATCGCCCCCTTCGAGAGCGAGGATCCGGACACGCGTCGGATCTGGTGGACCGACGGCGGCGTGCACCAGAACCTGACGTTTCCCGTGCAGCCGGACCCGGTGTCCGGCATGCACTGCTGGCACCAGCGGGTCACGGTTGCTCCGGCCGGCCCCGACGACCGGTTCGGCGACGTGCAGGTGGACACGACGAAGTCCATGGACGTGTACCGCGAGTGGCTGGCCATGACGCGTCCCGCGCCCGGCCCCGGCGGCCGCCGCCGTCCCCCATGGCTCGCCCGCGTCCTCAACCCCGCCCCCGACGCCTGCGTGGTCAAGGGTCATCCCTGACGGCCGGCGGCTTCCGCCGACCGGGCTACACGAGCATCTGCACCCCGGCCCAGCTCACGAGCACGAGGAACGCGACCCGGACGCTCTGCACCGGCAGCCGGTGGGTGAGCCCCGCGCCGCAGAGTGCGCCGATCATCGCCGTCGGGGCCAGGCAGGCGGCCAGCCAGAGGCTGTCGGAGACGGTCAGCCCCAGGGAGAGGCCCGCGGCATCGGTGAGCTGGCCGAGGGTGGCGTTCTTACGCGCCGCCCCCACCACCGACGTGAGACAGATCACGGCGCTGCTGGCGGCGATCGTCTCGCGTAAGGGCAGCCGGCAGACCCGCGTGAGCAGCGGCACGGCCACCGGCCCGCCCCCGATCCCCAGCAGCCCCGCAAGGAACCCCGTGGTCGAGCCCACGACGCCCGTGGGGGCCATGCCCACCTGCGGCGACGGCGGCTGGCATTGCGGCCGCGCGCGCGAGAGCCGCAGCAGACCGACGATGACCACGTAGACGAGAAAGACGCCGAAGGCCTTCTTCAGGATCTCCGCGTCGACCCGGTCGCTGGCCTCCACGCCCACGATGATGAACAGAAGCCCGAAGGGGAGAATGCGGGCCACGACGTCCCACCGCACGGCCCGGGCCCGCTGATGCTGGATCAGCGCCGGCAGAGCGACGAAGACGTTGACGATCATGGCCGCGGCCTGCGACAGATGCTGGTTGCAGTGGAGAAAGAGCGTCAGGATGGGGATGATGACGATCGCCCCCCCGAGGCCGACCATCCCGCCTGCCGAGCCCGCGACAAATCCAAGCACGGCGAGACGGAGCAGGTCGACCGCGTCGATCGGCATCGGCCGAGTCTAGGGCAAGCCGGCGGTCTTCCGCAAATCGATCGCATCCTGCCCGGCGCGGTCCTCAGTTGCTGGCGTGCGTCGGGTTGAGACCGGTCGCCGGATTGTCCGATGAGAACGCCCGATCCACCAGGGTCGCCGCCGCCACGCCGGCCGCTGCCGCGACCGTCGTGTCACCGGTCGTCTGCGCCCACACGGTGGCGCCCTCCATCAGAAGCGTCAGCTCCATGG
>JBFGEG010000102.1:0-12920 GCA_041580235.1 Phycisphaerales bacterium | reverse complement strand
GTGGCGGTATCCTACTCGCGCTCGCGCTGGCCGGAGAGGCGGCGGCGGCGGGAGGTGGAGCGAACCCGTCGGCGCCGGGTGAATCCGCCGGGATCGGGCTCGGTCTCGCGATGGCGGCGGCCGCGCCGCTGGTCATCGCCGTGGCGTGGTGGCGGCGCTGGCATCGGCTGGCCGGGCGACCGCGACTCGCCCCCGCCTTCTCGCCTCCGGTGGGGCTGGTGCTGTTCGCGTTCATGTTTCTCGCGGGGATGCTCGGCGGGGAGATCGTCCGGCGCATCTTCTACGGCGACCTGTCGCCGGAGCAGCTCATGACGCTGCCGCTGGCAGGTCGGGCCCGGATCTCGATGGGTCACGCCGCCGGACAGGCCGTCGTCGCCGCGGTCTACGCCGCGCTGGCGGGGCGGGCCGGCTCCGCGGGTCGGGGGGCCACGGGCCGGGCGGCCCTGCTCGGCGGCGGCGCGTTTCTGCTCGTCTGGCCGCTGGTGAGCGCCGCGTCGCTGGTGTCGGGACTGGTCGCGGAGCGCGTCAGCGGCGAGCCCGTTGAGCGCATCGCCCACGACACGCTGCAGCAGCTCGTAGACAGCCCGGGCAACGGGTGGTTTCTCGTGATGGCGGGGCTTGTGGTCCTGGTCGTTCCCGTGCTGGAGGAGGTCATGTACCGCGGCCTGCTGCAGCGGACGCTGGACGGGGTCGGGCTCGGCCGCTGGACCGCGATCCTCCTGGCGAGCCTGATCTTCGCGCTGATGCACGTGGATGCGGTGCCGTGGCACGCGCTGCCGGTGCTCGTCGTGCTGTCGATCGGTTTCGGCTGGGCCTACGAGCGGACGCGGAGCCTTGCCGCGCCGATCGTCATGCACATCGTGTTCAACGCGGTGAACCTGGGCCTGGCGTGGCTTACGACGCCCGGGCCCGACGTGTCGTTGCTACAGTAACGGCCCATGAGCTCGAAGGTCCGGACACGACCCCGCATCCTGACGGGGGACACGCCCACCGGCCAGCTGCACCTGGGTCACTGGGTCGGCTCGATTCGCCGTCGCGTCGAGCTCCAGGACACGTACGACTGCTACTTCATCATCGCGAACATGCACGCGTTCACCACGCGGGCCGAGGAGCCGCACGCCGTCCATCGCGACTGCCTGGAGATCGTCCGCGATCACCTCGCGATGGGGATCGACCCCGACCGCTCGACGATCTTCCTGCAGACCGAAGTGCCGGCGATCGCGGAGCTCACGTACCTGTTCGCCATGCTTCTGCCCTTCAACCGGGTGATGCGCAACCCGACGCTCAAGGACGAAATCCGCGACCGCGGAATGGGCGACAAGTACAGCTTCGGCTTTCCGCTCTACGCGGTGGGCCAGACGGCCGACATCCTCGCCTTCCGGGCCCACGCGGTTCCCGTCGGCGAGGACCAGGTGCCGCACATCGAGCTCACCCGCGAGGTCGCGCGGCGGTTCAACCAGCTCTACTGCGGTGTCTCTGATCACGCCGACGATGAGGACCACGTCGAGCTCGGCGGGGTCTTTCCGATCCCCGTCGCCGATGTGGGCACGGTCGGGCGTCTGGTCGGAATCGACGGCAAGATGAAAATGAGCAAGTCGCTCAACAACGCGATCTTCATCAGCGACTCGCCCAAAGAGGTCAAGAAGAAGATCGCCAAGATCTACACGGGCCGCCAGAGCCCGACCGAGCCGGGCGATCCGACCAACGCGCTGTTCCAGTACGTCGAGACGTTCATCACCGACCAGCAGCGGGTGGCCGAGCTCAAGGACCGCTACGCCCGCGGCGACGATATCGGTGACGGTCACATCAAGCAGGAGGTGGCGGACGCCGTCAATGCCCTGCTGGAGCCGATGCGCGAGCGTCGGGCCCCCTACGAAGGCGACGATGACGCGATCCTGGACATCCTCAAGACGGGCAGCCGCCACGCCAACGAGATCGCCGAGGAGACACTGGACCTCGCCCGGCAGGCGACGTGCCTGAAGTTCTTCGACCGCGAGCTGAAGCTCCTGTAGGTCCACGAAAAAAGGCTCCCGATGGAGCCCTTGTCCCACCTGAAACGCGGGGTCGATGGCTAGAACGCGAAGATGGCGTCGATGATCCTCGTGAACAGGCCGGGCTCATTGGCCTTCTTGAGATTGCCTTCGTTGATCTTCTCGACCTTCAGGTCGTGAAGCTGGCTCGAGAGGACCGTGTTGACGGGCGTGACGTCATCGGGCCGACAGATTCCGGTGACCTTGAGCGTGAACTCCTCGGCGTCCTGCTTCATGCGAGTGCGGGACTCGAGGATGAGGTTGCCGTTGGGCAGGATCTGGAGCACCTCGGCCGTGAGACGGGCCGTGAAGTCGTCGGTTCGCTTGTACTCGCCCTCGCCCGCAAACTGCTTGGTGATGTCGGCATCGATCTGGGGCAGCGAATCGGTGGCGCCGGCGCGCACCCAGCCGTCGAGGAGGTTGGTGAGCTGGAGGTCCGGCCACTGGTTGACCTGGCCCGAGATGCCGACGTCCTTTTCCGTCTCCAGCTCCTGCTTGCTCTTGGCCGAGACCGTCTCGCGCACGATGATCTGGATCAGGTCGTGCTCGTGGAACACCCGGCTCTCGGCCGGGGCGATGGCGAACATGCTCACGGCGCGGAGGGCGTGCGGCTCGGTGGCCACGTGGGTGCTGGCCGCCAGGGCCTCAGGCGACGCCAGCAGTGAGCTCGAGGCGGCCGGCGCCGGGGGCGGCCCCACGGGCGTGTCCTGGGCCACGGCGGTGGTCGCGTCAAGGCCGGCGATCAGCGCCGCCAGTGACCCGCCGGCGAGCAGCAGCATTGGTCTGTCGAGGTTCATGCAATGGGTCCTTTTACGAACGACCGAGATCGATGAGGGCCGACCCGGGGCCGGTGACGGTGCCGAAGAACGTGTCACGCTCGCCGAGCTTGCGCAGCTCGACCGGCTCCCCTTCGGCGCCGTCGCTCTTGGCCTCGGCCTCCATGGTGATGACGACGCCGCCCACGAGGCAGCGGACCATGACACGGTCTCCGCGCTTGATCACAAGCTCGCGCTTCACGTGCTTTGTCTTGAGGGGCTCGCCCGCCTTGACGGTGCTGCCGGCCACCCGCCCCACCGCCCCGACGAGGCTGCACATGGTCCCCGCCTGGATCGGCGTCAGCCAGCGCGATTCGACGGAGCAGTCTTCGTCGTGCAGCACGTCACCGCGGTGAATGTCGCGCCGAGGCACCACGATGTCGGTCTTGATCATGGGATGCACGGTCACCGTGTGCCGGTGGGTGATGCGGCCTTGCGACCACGCCCGCACGCCCAGCTCGACGCGGTCGCTGTCGAGGTTGCTCAGCGGCTGAATCTCGAAGCGCTGCGTCTCCAGGTCGGCGTCGAGCAGCGGGGCGTCCCGCTGGTCGAAGGTGAGACGCACGGCGGCCGGCGGCATCCGCAAACCCGACACGATGGTCCGGGCGATCGCTCCCCGCAGCGTCATGAGGTCCACAAGGGCCTCGGCCGACTCGTATCCCGACCGCATGACCGAGCGGCGCACCGGCCGCGACGGCTGCTCGACCGACACCGGCGTCATGAACAGCGGAGGGGTCGCCCCCTGGGGTCCCGTCGGCCGCACGATGACGGTGCCGCCGTTGAGCTGGATTCGGCCCCAGTGAGCGCCGGCTTCCGTGAGCCTGGCCCGGACGTCCTTGACGGTGATCTCGACGGCCGCCGTGCGGTCGCGCAGCGGCGCGATGACCGTCTCCCCGTACGCCTCCGCGTCCGGGCCGGTGAGCACGGCGATGTCCGCGAGACGGATGTCGGTGGCGGCGGCCGGCACACGCACCGACCCCTTGAGCACGATCTCGTCCGCCAGCGTCGCCGGCGCCAGCACGGCGACGATGACCGCCACCACAAGAAACTGCGCCCGCGCCCATCGTCCCCGCCAACCCCGCACCAGTCGAATTCGCTGCCTTCGTGTCATGATTCTTCCCTGATGGCTAATGGCTACTGGCTACCTCAGAACCTCCGCAGGTTCCCGATCGTCTGCAGCGCCTCGTCGGCGGCCTGGAACGCCTGGCTGTTGAACTCGAAGGCTCGCTGTGTCCGGATGAGCGCGACCAGCTCGGTCACGGGATCGACGTTGGAGCCTTCCAGGAACCCCTGCCGGAGCACGCCCCGGCCGTCCTCACCCGGGTCGCCCACGGTCGGATCGCCGGAGGCGGCCGTGGGAAGGAAGAGGTTCTCGCCGATCTGTCTCAGCCCGGTGGGGTTGATGAAGGTCGCCAGCTGGACCGTGTCCACGACCACGGGATCGATGGTGCCCGGCAGTTGCACGCTGACCACGCCGTCGGAGCTGATCTCGACGAAGGTCGCGTCCTCGGGGATCGTGACGTTGGGCAGCATCCGGCGGCCCTGGTCGGTCGCGAGGACGACTTCGCCGTCCTGATTGAGCGTGAAGTTGCCGGCGCGGGTGTACCCGATGCCGTCACCGATGTCGTCCTCGATCTCGACCTGGAAGAAGCCTTGCCCGTCGATCAGGAGATCGAGCTGGCGGCCGGTCTCCTCGGCGGAGCCCTGGGCGAAGTCGAGCTGCGTCCCCGTCACCTTGGTGCCCAGGCCGACGAAGAGGCCGAGCGGGCGTCGCTGGCCCTGCCCGTTCTCGACGCCCGGCAGCTTCCGCTCCTGGTAGATCAGATCCTGGAAGTTGGTCCGGCTTGCCTTGAACCCCGGCGTGTTGCTGTTGGCCAGGTTGTGGGCGATGACGTCGAGCGCGGTCTCCTGGGCGCTCAGGCCGGTGGCGGCGGTGTTCAGAGCAATGACGGCCATGGTTGCGTTTCCTTCGTTGCGTTGGGGGTCTGCGTTACGACACCCGTGCCATCGTGTTGATGGCCTGCCCCATGATGTGGTCCTGGTATTGCATCATCTTGACGTTGGACTGAACGGCCTTGGCAGCGCCGACGAGGTCCCGAAGCGTGGAGATCGCGTTGACGGCGCTCGACTCGAGCGTGCCCTGGACGACCCGCGTGGTGTCGCTGAGGGCGGTGCTCTGCTCGAGGTTGGGGTCGCGCAGCAGGTTGTTACCGAGCTTGACCAGCGCGGCCGGATCGCGGGGCGTCGCGATCCGGATCTTGGCCGTCATGCTGCCGTTCTGCCAGACATGACCGTTGCCGTCGATCTCGACGCGTCCCTGGCTGTTGAGCCGGATCGCCCGGTTGCTGGCGTCCAGCACCTCAAGGCCGGAGTCGGCCGTGATCAGCTTGCCGTCGGTGTCCATCGCGAACCGCCCGTCGCGGGTCAGCCGCATCTGCCCGTCGGCACCCTTGACCACGAAAAAGCCGTCGCCCTCGATGGCGACGTCGAGCTCGTTGCCGGTCTGGAGGAGGCTGCCCTGGGTCAGGTTGACGTGCGTGGGATTCAGCGTGGGGGAGCCGCCCAGCCGTTCCAGCAGCAGCTGCGGCTCGATGGGGGCCCCGGAGGACACACGCTCCGGCAGACGCTGCCTGAAGATGACCATGTCGGGCTTGAAGCCGATGGTCTCCACGTTGACGAGGTTGTTGGTGATGACGTCCTGCCGGTTGATGTTCGACAGGGCGCCGGCGGCCGAGACATAGAGTCCGTAGTTCATGCCGAGTGTTCCCGGGTCGCCAGGGGCTGATCGTCTCGAACCTCGGCGATGCTGCGGGCCGCGAGGATCATGTGGGTGGAGGCGGCGAGCCGGGCCAGGCGGATGGTCTCGGCGGCCAGACGCAGCGCGGGATCGCCGGGGTCGTCGAGGGGATCGCCAGGGCGGGTCGCCTCGTCGATCAGCTTTCGGATGTGCTCACGCACCGGGCACTCCTTGCCGCAGGTGGTCTCACGACCCGAACCGTTGCAATCCGCGTGCCTCCCCGGAATGCCGCCGATGGGGCGTTGCCGGTCGTCGGGAGGCGCAACTCCTGCCGCTGCGATGCGCAACGGGGGCGGGCCCGCGGGGGTTGTGGCCAAAACGGGCCCGGCTTCCCGACGTTGTCCCCTGGATGCACGCGACCTTCGCCGGGCCCGTTCAGAAGTTCCTGACCTACCTTCGGGTGGAGGCGGGTCTCGCCGCCGCCACGCTCGACGCTTACGGACGCGATCTCGCCGACCTGGCCACCGACCTGAAGGACCAGGGCGTGGGCCGGCCGGAGCTGGTCACCGTGGAGCACCTCGTGGAGCACGTGCGGGGGCTGCACCGGGTGCGGGGGCTGCAGCCGTCGTCGGTGGCCCGTCACCTCGCGACCCTGCGGGTCTTTTTCCGTTTCCTGCTCGCCAACGGGCTGATCGCCAGGGATCCCACGCGGCTGCTCGAGACGCCCACCCGCTGGCGGCGGCTGCCCGGCGTGCTCTCACCCCGAAAGATGAAGGCCCTGCTGGCCGCCCCCACCCCCGACGCCGGCCGTCTGTGGCTGCGGGACAAGGCGATCCTGGAGCTCATGTACGCGGCGGGCCTGCGGGCGTCGGAGGTCGGGACCATCGAGCTTCAGGAGTACAACGCGACGCTGGGCGTGCTGCTGGTGACGGGCAAGGGCAGCCGCCAGCGGCTCGTTCCCGTCGGCGCTCCCGCCCGGGAAGCCACCGACCGTTACGTCGCCGAGCTCAGACCGACGCTGGCCCGCTGGCCCGACGGCCGCGACCGCCAGCGTCTGCTGCTGTCGAACACGGGCCGGCCCCTGGAGCGGATCGCCGTCTGGCAGATCGTGCGACGCAATGCGCAGCTCGCCGGCCTGGGCGACGTGCACCCGCACATGCTCCGGCACAGCTTCGCCACGCACCTGCTGGCCGGCGGCGCGGACCTGCGCACGGTGCAGGAGCTCCTGGGACACGCCGACATCGCGACGACCCAGATCTACACGCACGTGGACAGGACCCGTTTGCGCGAGGTGGTCAGGAAGCACCATCCGCGGCCGTAGACGTCACCCGGCGATCAGGCCGCACCGGACTGGGCAAGCCTGTTCCAGGGACGCAGGCTCATTTCGAGCGAAGCGAGGGTTCTATTGATATGACCAGTGGTGTCGTGCAGTCACGTTTGGGCACCCTTCAGGGCGGTTGGGCCTCCTGCTGATCCGTCCGCCCCGACACATTCTGGAACCAACCGGGAACCAAATTGCCCTCACGGCTGGCCCTCTCGGCCGGTCTTCCCGCAGTAGCGCGAAGCCGAGAAGGACAATCTCCCCAGCCCCGCTCGCCACCTACGGCACCGCCGTCACCGGCACGAACTCCACCATGGCGGACCCCATGAAGAGCTGGTCGATGATGCCGATCACGCCGTCCATGTTCAGGTCGGCGATGCAGCAATCCGGGTCGTCGGAGCCAAGGCACTCGTTGAGGATCATCAGATCCACGACGCCCACGGTGCCGTTGCCGTTGAGGTCGCCGAACACGACGTCAAACGGCGTGCCGGGGAACTCGTAGGCCCCGATGTCCACGACCACGGGCTCGCCGCAGCCGGGGTCGAAGTCGTTGCCGTCGGCCATGAAGCGGGGGTTGCCGTCGAGATCGGTTTCCATAAGCCCTGCCACGCCCCAGTTGTTCCCGGCGTCGATGCAGGGCGAGCCGGGCGAGAGCCGGAAATCGCCGTTGTCGGGATCCACGAACGAGGGATCGGCGTCGATGTTGCCGATGCCGGACCAGCCGCCCTGCACATCGCTGTACAGGACGTTGGTGATAGGGTCTGCGGCTTCGACGATCTCGTTTGGGCTGTCGCCCCACAGAATGCAGTTGGTCAACGTCACTGTGCTGTTGAAGACGTTGAGCATCGCGCCGCCGGTAGCGGCTGTGTTGCCGCTGAACGTGCAGTTGGCCACCATCGGGTTACCGTTGTTGTTCCTCATCCCGCCGCCATCATTGGTCGCCGAATTCCCGCTAAACGTGCAGTTGGCCACAGTTGGGCTGCTGTTGAACACGTTAGACATCCCGCCACCGTTGGTGGCCGTGTTCCCGCTGAACGTGCAGTTGGTCACCGTCGGGTTACTGTTGTTGTTGACCATCCCGCTGCTGGAATTCTCAGTGAACGTGCAGTTGGTCACCGTCGGGCTGCTCTCATTTTGGTTGTACATCCCGCCACCTGAGTCGGCCGAGTTCCCGGTGAATGTGCAGTTGGTCACTGTCGGGTTACTGTCGTCCATGTTGACCATCCCGCCACCGGCCTCGAAGGCGCTTCCTAAGAACACAACGGTTGTTCCCGTGCCGTCAGTGAGCGTGAAGCCCTCCAGGATCGTGTCATCGCCCTCACCGCTCGCACATGTCACGGCTGAGTCCGCCCCGTCGGGGCCGTTGGCCGAGATGACCGTCACCTCCGGCCCGTCCGAGCTGTGCAGCCAGACCGCTTTGCCGATGAAGTCGATCGTCTCGAAGTAGGTGCCGGGTGCCACGACGATCTCGTCCCCTTCCAACCCGGCGTTGTCGATGGCCGTCTGGAGCGAGCAGTACGGATCCAGCTCCGACCCATCGCCGGGGCCGGGGCAGTTCGTGACATCGACGTAGATCGTCCCGGCCTGGGCGGACGAGTACACGGCGACCGCGAACACGTAGGCGAGTGAGCGGGTGAACGACATAGGTAACCCCCTTTTCAGCAAGAGGAGGCCACACGGCAAGGGTGCCTCTGTCGTTTCGTGGCCGCAGCGGCGCCCGCCATGCGACCGAGACGCCCTGATTACAACGACACAGATCCCCGGCACAATGGGGAATCGGCCCCAATTCTTGGGTCAACGGCGTTTTCGCAGGACGTACAGGCCAGGCTCGATCGTCAGCCCCAATTCCCCAGCACGATCAGGAAGTCGGTGATCCCGATGGTCCCGTCTATAGGTCCAGGTCGGCAAGGCAGCACTGGTCGGTGCAGCTTCCCCATAGCCCGATGATCTTCAAGAAGTCTGCTATCCCGACTTCACCGTCACCATCAATGTCGCCGTACCTCACGGGGAACGGATTGCCCTGGTACTCGTAGGCACCCATGTCCACGATGACAGGCAGGCCGCAACCAAAGTCGCCGAAGGGGCCGTCAGCGAAGCGCGGGTCCCCGTCAAGGTCAGTGCTGCTGTGCGGTGCAATCGCCCCGTTGTGCCCGGCGTCAATGGCCGGGGGTTTGGCAGCAATCAAAAGTCGCCGTTCTCCCAGTCCACAAACTCAGGCCACTCGTTGAAGTTGCCCGGCCCTGGCGGCTGAGGCACGGTGTTGCTGTAGCTGAAGTGCGTCCCGGCCAAGTCATCATCAAGATCAAGGACGTTCTCAGGCGAGTTCGCCTGAATGATCGAGTTGCGGACAGTCAAGATCGTGAATGCGTCGTTGAGAACACCGCCGCCAACGACGGCCTCAGCCAGTCCGCGGCATGGATGCCGCGGTTGGACCGGCAGGACGCCGAGAGCAGTACAAGAAGACACCCGCCGCGCAGATTCGGGATCAGTTGTTCTTGGTCTGGTTCGTCGCCGGAGGCGCCGGCGGCGTCACACAGATCTCACCCATCATGATCACGCCCCTGGTGGTGCTGGCCGGATCCAGCCAGCGCTGGATCGTGGCGAAGGGCTCGAGCTGGGCCAGCGAGGCGGTGCTCGCGTCGTCGCCCATGACGTTGCGGAAGAGCCCGAACATGCCGCCCACGAAGACCAGAACCGCGGCCACACGTCCGACCCACCGGGCCAGCTTGCGGCGCACCTTCACGCCGGTCGGGCAGTCTCGCGTGAGGATCGTGCCGTCGGCCCGCCGGTAGATCCGGCCGCACAGACGGCCCTCGGTCTCCCGGATGAGACGCTCCGCCTCGGCCTCGGTCAGCTCCGCGACGTTGTAGACGTGCAGGCTGCACTGGTCGCAGAAACGGACGCGCTCGTCACCCTTCATGTCCTCCCAGCGGGCGGGGCACGGGGTGGCGATCTCGGCGTTCTGCAGGACGGGGAGGCGGGTGCCCATGAATCGTTCTCTCTCTCGGCGGTGACGCCTCCAATGACTATGGCTTTCGGTGGGGGGACCGCTCGCAGGAAAAAGATGCGTTGCGTGGGGAAGACTGCGGCGTGTGCCGTTGGGGCAAGCCGGCGGGTGATTGGTATCGGACCACCACCGAGCGGTTGCCTGACTCGTTGATCGCCGGCGGAGTCGGCGTGGGGGGCGCGGGGCAAAAGGAGCTGTTTGGCCGGCGACGTCCCCGGCAGCGCCGGTGTGGCAAACTGGGCGTTACAGGAATCGAGCGATCAGCCACACGGTGCCGACGAGCAGCACGACCATGACCGCCGCCAGCAGGCCGGCCCGCCGCCACTGCTGGGCGGCCGGGAGGCGGAGGAACCGGCCCCGCCGCTTCGACAGCAGCCACAGCCCCACCGCGTAGGCCACGGTAAGAAACCAGCACAGGCCGAGGATGACCCAGTCCCCGCTGCGCCAGGCCACGGACTGCTGGGCGCCGATCGTGGCCAGGAGGGCGAGGATGCCCGTGAACCCCATGGGCAGGGCGATCGACAGCACGCACGCCAGCCACGGTCCGAGCCTCAGGTCGATCGAGCCCACCCGCAGGTCGATCCGCGCGCCGCACTCCGGGCAGTGGTCGCCGTCAAGCCCGCGCAGGTTGTACCTGCACACGGGGCAGGCCGCCTCGCGATCGGCGAGATAGTCCTGCAGCAGCTGCCGGTCGGTGGGGGCCATGACCACGGTCTTCGGAGGGCACGATACCATCGTCCGGGTCATGCCGGCGGAGCCCGACCCCTGTGTGCTGGTGATCTTCGGCGCGTCCGGTGACCTCACGGCGCGCAAGATCATCCCCGCCCTCTACGACCTGTCGGTCGGGGCTGCGCCTCCCGAGCTGCTTCCCCAGGCCATGTGCGTCCTGGGGGTGAGCCGCACGAGCAAGACCGACGACACGTGGCGCGACGAGCTCACCCCGTCGGTGCGGGAGCACGCCAAGCGCTTCGAGGCCGCGGCCTGGAAGACCTTCGCGCAACGGATCCATTACTTCTCCGGCAGCGCCACGGCACCCGAGATCTATCCACAGCTGGCGGATCGCATCCGGACGTTGTCCGAGACGCACGGGGCGGGCGGCAACATTCTGTTCTACCTGGCCGTCGGCCCGGATCTGCACGAGCCCATCGTCGCGTGCCTCGATCACAGCGGGCTGATCTCGGAGGGCCGGCGGTGGTGCACGGTCGATCGGCAGGCCAGGCCGTGGCAGCGGGTCATCGTCGAGAAGCCTTTCGGCATGGATCTCGAGTCGGCACGAGCACTGAACCGGACGCTGGGCCGCGTCTTCGAGGAGGACGCGATCTATCGCATCGATCACTACCTGGGCAAGGAGCTCGTCCAGAGCGTGCTCACCTTCCGCTTCGCCAACACCATCTTCGAGCCGCTGTGGAACCAGCAGTACATCGACCATGTGCAGATCACCGCCACCGAGACCGTCGGCGTCGGTCACCGCGCGGGGTACTACGACGGCGTGGGCGCCATCCGCGACATGATCCAGTCGCACCTGCTTCAGGTGGTGTCCCTGGTGGCCATGGAGCCGCCGACGAGCTTCCGCAACCACCACATCCGCCAGGAGAAGATCAAGGTCATCGACGCCCTCCAGCCGCTGCCGGAGCAGCGTCTCGATCTGTTCGCGGCCCTCGGCCAGTACGAAGGCGACGACCAGGAGCCCGCGTACCACCTTCACGAGGACATCGACAGCTCGTCCACGACGGAGACATACGCCGCCGTGGCGTTTCACTTCGACAACTGGCGCTGGTCGGGCACGCCGTTCTACGTGCGCACGGGCAAGCGGTTGGCCGCGAAACGCACGGAGATCGTCATCCAGTTCAAACAGCCGCCGGCACGGCTGTACGAGCACATCAGGGTGGAGACGGGCCGGCCCGTGCGGCCCGCCAACCAGATCATCATCGAGATCGCGCCGCGTGGGGGCGTCAGCCTCCGCTTCGAAGGCAAGGTGCCCGGGCACATGGCGCTGGACACGGTGGCCATGGACTTTGACTACGCAAAGCGCTTCGGCTCGGAGCCCGTCGAGGCGTACGGGCCGCTGATCCTCGACGCCATGTGCGGCGACCAGACGCTCTTTCAGCACCGCTACGAGGTGGAGGGCGCATGGCGGGCGGTGATGCCGCTGCTCGGCTCCGATTCGCAGATCATCCGCGGCGACATCCACGCCAACTACGCCCCCGGAAGCTGGGGGCCGGCCGCCGCCGACACGCTCCTGGCCATCCACGGCCGCGCGTGGCACAACCGGTCATCGTGATCATGCCGAGTCTCGGTCGCGGCAAAAAAAAAGTGACCTCCGCCGGAGCGGAGGACACGGCTGATCCTTCGGCCCTGTGCGTCATCGCTTTGACCTACATTCCTCCTATTCAGAGGGCTCGTTTCAGTCGCCGCTGGCATGTACCTCAGGATCAGCGTGTTCATTAGGCGGTCTGGGTGCCCGTTCGTCCATGGGGATCTCACCCTGCTTCCCGAGGGAACGGGGTCGAATCCCGATGGCGGGGGGGAGGCCGCGGGCTCCTTAATGAACAGCGGTGAAGGTCCACACGAGCCCGTCTTCGCGCCGGATCGACCTGCCGGCCCCGCCCGCGGGCAGGCCCGGGTCGGTGACCGAGGTGCTCGCGCAGCGTCGATCGATCCGCGAGTTCGTTGACGGTGCGCTCTCGGCGATCGCGATCTCGCAGCTGTGCCGGGCGGCCCAGGGGATCACCGATCCGCGTGAGGGGCTGCGCGTCGCGCCGTCGGCCGGCGCGCTGTACCCGATGACGATCTTCATCGCCGATGCCGGTGGCGTCTACGAGTATCGACCGGACGGGCACGCCCTGCACCGCCGCGTCATCGGAGACGTGCGCCCGAAGCTCCAGGCCGCGGCACTGAACCAGTCCTGCGTAGGCGAGGCGCCGCTGTGCATGGCGATCGCCATGAACGTGAGGCGGACGGCGGTCAAGTACGGGCCGTGGGCCGAGCGGTACTGTCTGATGGAGGCCGG
>JBFGEG010000101.1:0-12980 GCA_041580235.1 Phycisphaerales bacterium | reverse complement strand
CGCCAGCCCGCCCCGGAAGGGGCGGGCTGGCGGACGAGGTGCCGTCAGTTGCCGGGGAACGAGGGCGGATCCAGATCCAGCCACTCGGGCCACTCGATGGAGGACGCGGCCATGGGGCTCAGGCTCGCGATCGCCGAGACCATGACGTCGTAGGCGTAGCTGGGGTTGTGCACGCCCAGGCTGCCGTCGTTGTGGATCAGCGCCCAGTTCCAGCCCGACTTGATGAGGTTCGGGTCGGCGAAGTCATAGAACTGGCCGAGCAGCACCATGGCGCTGTTGAGAATGTCGACATCAGTCATCCGGTAGGGCCCCAGCGTCATGTTGTCGGTGAACGTCAGGGTCATGGCCTGCCGGCCGCGGAACTCGCCGAAGACGAGGTCGGTGATCTCCGCCGCGTCGGTGATCAGCCGGTCGCCGTTGAGATCGATGATGTTGCCCATCGACGTCTGCTCAGCGATGTACGCCAGCAGCTCCTCCTCGACGAGCTCGTGGAGAATGTCGAGCGTCTCTTGCACGCCGGCCTGGACGCTCGGGCCGTCAAAGCCGCTGTGGCAGTTGGTGCAGATGTCGATACTGGCGAAGAACGTGTGGTTGGTGCCTCCGGAGTTGTAGGCCAGGTCGTCCGGCGGCGGCGTCTGAACCATGTGGCACTGGGCGCACGTGTCCTCCAGGAACGAGTGGTTGCCCCGGTTGCCGACCGTCACCAGGTACCCGTTCTCGCCCATGAGCACGTCCGTCTGGGCCGATCCGTGCGGAGCGCGGGCCGCCTCCGACGTCCCGAAGTAGTCGTCGAAGGTGGAGTCGTTGCGCAGCCCTCGCCGCGAGTTGTGGCACGTCATGCATATGGCGCCGCGGCCGACGCCGTAGGCGGTGAAGCCGGCGATGAGCGGCGGGGTGTGGCCGCTGATCCGGACCGTCGCGTTGTTGTCGTTGCCGGACGTCGTCCCGCTCGCGTGCGGATCGTGGCACGTCTGGCATGTCTGCGGATGGACCTCGTCGGACGTCCAGGTGACCTGGATGTTGTCCAGAGGATCGCCCGGCGCGTCGCCCGTCAGGATCGGCAGCCAGGTCAGGAAGCCGTTGGCGGTGTGGCAGCGCGAGCAGTTGCCGCTGTCTCCCTCGTCGATGGCGACCTCGTAGTTGGCGTGGGCGCTGAGCTGCCACTGCTGGAATCGGGCGTGTCGCAGCGGCTCGCCGTGGCACACGGCGCAGACATCGGCCGAGAGGCTCACCCGCGGCTCGCCCTGAGGCCCGGTGGGTCCGTGAGCCAGCGTGTTCACGCCGAGCATCCCCCACTGCGGGCCATGGCAGTTCTCGCACTGGATGTTGGCCATCTGGGCCGACCACGGGAACTCGTCGAGCATCGTGGTCCAGTTGTTGCCCGGGTTGCCGAGCAGCCCCGCGGCCAGGAAGTCTTCGTAGTCGAAGGCGTCGTCGAAGCCGTTGTTGACGGCGCCGGGTTCGTAGCCGACGCCGTGGCACGCGAAGCAGCCCGTGTTGTAGTACGGGCTGTTGTTCAGGTTGTTGGTGAAGATCTCGGCGTGGCCCGTCTGGGTCCACGGCGCGAACTCATCGGCTCCGAGATTGGAGTGACAGCCGGTGCAGCTCGAGTCAGGCACGGGCCGCCCGTCGGCGTCCTGGCCGACGATGATCCCCCGCCAGTTGCCCGCGTAGACCTGCAGCGTCACGGTGCCGGCGTCGCCGGTCACCATGGCCTCGTAGAGTCCGGGTACGTCGGGCTTGAAGTCCGGGTACTGCGTCGAGGCGTCGACCAGGGTCGCGGTGGAGTTGTTGGGGCGGGTCAGGGTCCAGTCATAGGCCGCCTGGTCCTTGCCGTACAGGAGCACGGGGACGTCGATGGGGACGTTGCGGATACCGCCCGCGCGTTTCCAGGGAATGTGTGTGTGCACGTCGCCCTCGGCAGAGTAGGTCCCAGAGGTCGTGGTCACCTCGACCATGACGCCGACCAGGCCCGCCTCCTCCAGGGCGAACGGGTTGACACCGACGACCTGGAAGCGGTCCTGAAGACCGCCGGGGAACTCGCCGGGCGGGGGCGGCACGTTGGGCGGAAGCTGATCGGGCCCGATGGGGGGCTCGCTGAGCACATGGATGAGCTGCTCCTTGTACTCGAGCCGCGTGCCCAGGGACAGCGTCGCGGTGGGCATGTCGGCGCCGCCGATCAGCGTGCTGGTGCCGGCCGTCTGCGTCCAGGCGTAGCCCTGAATCGTGGACCCGTCGAAGATCTCGACATCGGCCATGACCTCGACCACGCCACCCGGCTCGGCGTCCGCCGGAACGATCACGTTCACGATCACGACGGCCTCGGGCTCGAGCGCGGCGTCGAGAGTCGCCGGCAGGTCGGGAAACAGGATGATGGTCTGCTCCTCCGAGAGAAAGTGCTCGGCTTCGAAGACCACGTCGTAGAGGCCCGGCGTGAAGTCGCCCGAGTAGTCACCGAACTCGTCGGTCAGGAGCTGGTCCTCACCGACCAGGACGCTCGCGCCCATGATCGGGTCGCCCGTCCACAGGTTGGTGACGGTGCCCGACAGCGTCGACACCGGCCCCGTGTTCACCTCGCAGCCCCACTCGCCGAGGACCTGCAGGAAGTCGTTGATGCCGGTCATGCCGTCACCGTCGATGTCGGAGTCGCAGCCCGCGCATCCCCATTCGCCGAGGACCTGCAGGAAGTCTTCGATACCGACCACACCGTCGCCGCTCACGTCGGCGGGACACTCCGTGCCGGCGGCGGCGGAGAACGAGAGGGACGCGGCGATCGCCGCGGTCAGGATCAGTCGAGCGGGCATGGCATTCCTCCTTTGCAAGCCTTGCGGCGCGGGCCTCCCCCCGGCACCATCATTGGATCCCGGTTGCCCACTCGAGTCGAGCCTGAAGTCAACCCTTTTGAGCTCCGGGCAGCAATTCAGGGACTTCAACCCGGTCGCACAAAACGGGGCGGGATTCGGGTGGGCGGAAGCGCCGCGTGCTGCACGATGCGCCGCGCACCGGCCCGCACGCGTCCGGACAGACCCGTCGGTACCGGTCGCGCCGCCTGGGTCGGTCCCATAGTCTTGACAGGCGGAAGCTGCACCACGACCCGCTGCCTGCCTGGCCGACGATAGTCGTATGGACAGGCGAACGTCGCGAAACCTGGGCATGCTGGCGTGGCTGGGGATGATCTCCGCCGTGGGGCTGATGGGCGGATGCCGCGGCAGCGGCGCGGTGGTCGGGGCCGCGGCCGGGGCGGCGGTGGGCCAGGCCGCCGGCGGCGACACCGAGTCAACGGTCGCCGGCGCCGTGTACGGCGCGGCCGCAGGTGCCGCGGTCGAGGAAGCCTACCGTCGGACCTCCGAGCAGGGCCACCCTCAACCGAACCCGTAGCTGGCTGCAGCCTTCAGGGCATCTCCCGGCGGATCATCACGACATCAAAGACGATCCACGCCGAGTCGTACGACGCATGCGAGATGACCAGCGGCCACACACGACCGCGGGCCGGGTAGCAGGGCGATGACCGGCCCAAACCGATGACGGTCGTAAGCCGCGGTGCACAGCGCGCCGGTTCAGATCACGTCGGCTGCTGGTCGACGGCGTCGGGCGTGTGGTCGTCGGGCGGATCCTGCGGCGGCTGGCCCTGCACGACGTAGTATCCCAGGGGCACGCCGCCGGAAACGTCCTCGAGGTCCTTCTCGGTTGTCCTGGTCGCGGTGGTCTCGGGTTTCGGGGTCTTCTCTGGCATCACTGCTCTCCGCGGCGGGGCCGGGGCGTGTTCATTATGGATCGAGGCCGCCACGAGGCAGACCCCTCACCCTTGATAACGCAGACCGGGGCCACCGCGCCACCTCGATCCTCACCATCACCCGCTGTTTCGCGACGAATCGCGGTGCAGGGCCTCTACGGAGCCCCCCGGAGGATCCGGGCGTACTGCGGATCCAGCTCCGCCGCCCGCTGCAGGTGCTCGGCGGCGTGCTCGGTCAGCCCCCGCGCCAGCAGGGCTCGGCCCAGGTTGAACCGTGCGTGCGCGTGGTTCGGCGCCAGCTCCACGGCCTGCCGCAGAACCGCCAACGCGCCGTCGAGCTGCCCGCGCTGCAGGAAGATGAGCCCCAGGTTGTTGTACGTGTCGGCGTCTTGCGGGTCGAGCCGCAGCGCGTCGCGATAGTGCCCGATCGCCTCGTCCTGCTTGCCCATCACCGTCAGGATCACGGCCAGGTTGTAGTGGGCCGCCGCGGCGGGCTGAATCTCGACCGCAGCCCGCAGGTGCTCGACGGCCTCGGCAAAGCGCCCCAGATCGGCCAGCAGCTCACCCGCGGCGCGGTGGGCATCCGCCGGGCGCGGATGCCCGTCGACCGCGGCCCGGTACTCGACGATCGCTGACTCCGGATCGCCTTCCGCGACGCTGATCGCCGCCAGCATCTCGTGGGCGGCCGCCCGCGCCCGGGCGGGGTGGCGGCCCGGCAAGCCGCCCGCGACGGCCAGCACCGAGTCCAGGTGGCGACGCGCCTCGCGGGTCCGCCGCAGCCCGCTCAGCGTCGAGGCCACCAGGAGCCGCAGCTCCAGATCGTCCGGATCGCGGGCGAACGCCCTCCGCAGATACGGCGCGGCATCGTCCGGCTCGCCCGCAAACAGGTGGAGCGACGCCAGACGCCGCGGCAGCAACGGCGGCTCGACCAGACCCCAGCGGTCGACCGCGCCGAGGTGACCGGCAGCGCCGGCAAGAAGCGCCGGCGGCACCGGCGCCGAATGGTGATGAAGCGCCGCGATTCTCGTCAGGTCGCGTTGGCCGATGAGCTCGTGATACCGGATGAACGCGCAGTGTGCGACGAAGAGTGCCGACGCCACCGCGAGGCCGGCAAAGACGCAGCCGGGGCCCGTCATTTGACCATGCAGCCTGAGCTGGAAGCTGTTCAAGCGCACGTTCGGCTCTCGCACGAGACGCACGCAGAGCACCGAGCCGTAGGCCAGCATTGCGCCGAGCCCGAGCGTCATGAGAAACGGAACGTATCCGTAGAGGCCGCGAAAGATCAGCAAGCAGGCCACCAGCACGGCCGCCATGAGGATGTCCTCGGCGAGCCCGAAATCGTAACGGAGTCGGCGGCGCCCGGTCCGTGTGAACGACCGCAGCAGCGAGGGTCGAGTAAACCCGAAGCCGAGGGCGTGGTTGGGGCAGGCGCTCACGCATGCCAGGCACTTGAGACATCCGGCGTCGACCACGCTGCCGTACGCGCCGGTCTCCTCGTGCACTCGAACGTGCGATGGGCACACTGCCGTGCAGTGACCCGATTGATCGCATCGGCCCTTGAGAACGATGCGGCCCGGGGCGACGCGGTCGGCGAGACCGAAGAGCACGCCGTACGGACAGCCGTAGGTGCAGAACGACCGCGAGCCGAGGACGTAGACGATGGCGAAACCGCAGATGAGAAACGTCAGCAGCGTGATACCGGGTCCAGGCAGGTTGCGCCAGAAGTCGGTCGTGACGAAGGATGCCCATCCCTCGGCGTCGGAGAGCAGCCGCAGCTCCGGGAGCGTGCGACCGTGCAGTAGACGCGAGATCTGCGGCCAGATGAACATGTAGAACATGGCCGACGGCGGCACGAGCAGCAGCAGCCGGCTGCGCACGGGCTTGGGCCGGATGCGGACCTTCTTCAGGAGCCACGCGCAGAGGTCCTCCAGGGCGAGGATGTGGCATCCCCATGAGCAGAAGAACCGTCCGAAGACGGCGGCCGAGAGCATCGCCGCCGCCATGAAGAGAAAGCCGGCCGTCACGATGCCCAGCTCCAACGTGTACATGACCTCGTTGAGCTCGAGCGGCGCCAGTGTCTTTCCGGAGACCTGCCAGTGAGCAACATGCAGGCCCATCAGGACGTAGACCGACGCGAGCGAGGCGGCGCGCCATCGCCCGTAACGCGGGGGCCGCCGGGACATCGTGACGGGATGAGGATCGGAAACCGGTGGCCGCGGCATAAACGGATCTCTGACTCAATATATCCCTATTGAGCCGTCACGCCACGTTCACGCACGGCGATTCCGGCCGGGCGAGTGGGGTCATGCGGTCTGGGCGGTCACCAGGGGCTCGAAACGCGCCGTGAAGTGACGCAGGGCGCCCTTCTGCTCGACGATGCGCATGCCCCGCAGCTGCCGGGCTCGCTCCCGGGTCTCCAGGATCACCTCGATGACGTAGTCCATGTGTGACTGGGTGTAGGTGCGGCGGGGCATGGCCAGCCGCACGAGCTCCATGGGCGCGTGCTCGCCCATCATCACCGAACCGATCTCGCACGCGCGGACGCCCCCTTGCTCGTAGAGGGCGACGGCCAGCGCCTGGCCCGGGAACTCCGACCGCGCGAGGTGCGGGCAGAACGCCTGCGCGTCGAGGTAGACGGCGTGACCGCCGGGCGGCTGCACGATCGCGACGCCGGCCGTGTGCAGCTTCTCGCCCACGTATTGAACGGATCGGATCCGGTACCGCAGGTAGTCCTCGTCGAGGACCTCGCTGAACCCGATCGCCATGGCCTCCAGGTCCCGGCCGGCCAGGCCGCCGTACGTCACGAAGCCCTCGGTGAGGATGAGCAGGTCGCATGCCCTGGCGAAGAGGTCGTCGTCGCGGATCAGCAGCACGCCCCCGATGTTGACAAGACCGTCCTTCTTCGCCGAGATCGTCGCCCCGTCGGCGAGATCGAAGACGTCGCGGACGATGTCGCGGACGGCGCGGTCGCCGTACCCCGGCTCCCGTTGCTTGATGAACCACGCGTTCTCGGCAAACCGGCAGGCGTCGAGAAACAGCGGCTTGTGGTGGCGATCGCACAGGGCACGGACGGCCCGCAGGTTCTCCAGGGAGACGGGCTGACCGCCGTTGCTGTTGCAGGTGATTGTGACCATGACCAGGGGCACGTCGTCGGCCCGCTCGTCGAGCAGTCGGGCCAGGGCCTCCACGTCGAGGTTGCCCTTGAACGGCCCGGACCGGGTCGGCGTCTGACCCTCGGCCGTCAGGAGATCGACGGCCCTCGCCCCGCTGTGCTCGACGTTTGCCCGTGTCGTGTCGAAGTGGGCGTTGTTGGGGACGATCCGGCCCACGCCGACGGGCGGGCTGCCGATCAGAACCTCGAAGAGGATCCGCTCGCTCGCCCGCCCCTGGTGCGTCGGCAGCACGTTGTCGAAGCCCGTGAGGCCCGTCACCGCTTCCAGAAAACGGAAGTAGCTCTCCGCTCCGGAGTAGGACTCGTCGCCCCGCATGATGCCGGACCACTGGTCGCTGCTCATCGCGCCCGTTCCGGAGTCGGTGAGCAGATCGATGATCACGTGCCGGGCGGGGATCCTGAAGAGGTTGTAGTCGGCGCGAAGCAGGTGCTGCCGGCGCTGCTCGACCGTCGTGAGGCGGATCGGCTCCACGGACTTGATTCGAAAGGGCTCGATGATCGTCTTCATGACGCGGCCTATGATTTCCGATGATACAGGAGTAGTTTATCCGATTTTATCCCGCGCCACCAGGAGACGGTATCAATGACTGCGCAGCGACGTTCGTGGGCCGAGCCCTACAAGATCAAGATGGTCGAGCCGGTCCGCCTGATCCCCCGACCGCAGAGACAGGAGGCGATCGATCGGGCCGGGCACAACACGTTCCTGCTCCGCTCGGAGGACGTGTACATCGACCTCCTGACGGACTCGGGCACCAGCGCCATGAGCGACCGGCAGTGGGCGGCCCTCATGCTGGGCGACGAGGCCTACGCCGGCAGTCGCAGCTTCTATCGCATGGAGGAGGCGGTGCGCGACGTGTACGGTTACCGCCACGTCATCCCCACCCACCAGGGCCGCGGCGCCGAGCACCTGCTCAGCCGGCTGCTGATCAAGCCCGGTGACGTCATCCCCGGCAACATGTACTTCACCACGACCCGCCTCCACCAGGAGCTCGCGGGTGGTCGCTTCATGGACGTGATCATCGAGGCCGCTCACGACCCCGCCAACGAGCACCCCTTCAAGGGCAACGTGGACCTCCAGAAGCTGCGGCGTGTGATCGCCGAGCACGGCCCCCAGCGGATTCCGTACATCTCCATCGCCACCAGCGTCAACATGTGCGGCGGCCAGCCGATCTCGCTCGAAAACCTCCGCGGCGTAACCGCCCTGGCCCGCGGGCACGGCATCCGGGTCGTGCACGACGCCACCCGCTGCGTGGAGAACGCCTTCATGATCCGGCTGCGCGAGCCGGGGTACGCCGACCGATCCATCGCCGAGATCGTCCGCGAAATCTGCAGCCTCACGGACGCGTGCACGATGAGCGCCAAGAAGGACAACCTCGTCAACATCGGTGGTTTTCTCGCCGTCAACGACGACGAGCTGGCCGAGGAGGCCCGCAACCTGGCCGTGGTCTACGAGGGGCTGCACACGTACGGGGGCCTGGCGGGCCGCGACATGGAGGCCATCGCCGTCGGGATCCGCGAGTGTGTCGGCTTCGATCACATCCGGGCTCGTGTCGGTCAGGTGCACTACCTCGGACACCGGCTGGAGACCGCCGGCATCCCGATCGTCAAGCCCATCGGCACGCACGGGGTCTTCGTCGACGCGCGGCGGTTCCTGCCGCACCTTCCGCAGGAGGTCTTTCCCGCCCAGACCCTGGCCGCCGAGATCTATCTCGAGGGCGGCGTGCGGGCGATGGAGCGGGGCCTCGTCTCCGCGGGCCGCGACCCCGAAACCGGCCGGCACCGGCCCTCGCGTCTGGAGCTGGTTCGGCTCACGATCCCGCGGCGTGTGTACACGCAGGCCCACATGGACGTCGTCGCCGAATCGATCATGGACGTGCATGAGCGGCGGGAGCGGATTGCCGGCCTGGAGATCATCCACGAGCCACGCTTCCTGCGGTTCTTCCAGGCCCGATTCCGGCCGCTGACGGCCGCCCCGACCGGCCGGCTTCGGGTCCGCCGCAAGGCGGCGAGCTTGCAGACCTGATATCCGTATGCCAATATCTTGTTGCTCGTCCCCGCGGAGCCGAGGCCTCGATGCTGTCCAACACCGCCGAGTACGCGCTTCGGATCATGATCTGCCTCTCGGAAGAGGGGGCGGCCATGACCAGCGAGGAGATCGCCAAGGCGACCAAGGTGCCCGGCGACTACGCGGTCAAGATCCTCCAGTGGCTGGGCCGGGCGAAGCTCGTTCACGGCCAGCGCGGTCGGGGCGGAGGGTTCCGGCTGAGTTGCGATCCTCGACGCACGACGCTGCTCGATGTCGTCAACGTGATCGACCCCCTGGAGCGCATCACCGAGTGCCCCCTGGGGCGTGAAGCGCATCGCAGCGCGTTGTGTCCGCTGCACAGCCGCCTTGACGAGGTCATCGGCATGCTGACCGAGAGCCTCGGCGGCATGACGATCAAGAGCGTGATCGATGGCCAGAGCGGCCCTGCCCTGTGCCCGCCCGGCCGGGCACGTGTCCGCGTCTCGGCGCCGCGCAAGAAGACCTCTGGCTCGGGCCGTGGCAAGAAAGCGGCGGCCAGGGGGCGGGCTTCGGGTAAAGCCGCGGCCGGGAAGCGACGAAGGAGTGGCTGAAGGGGGCACCTATGAAGGCTCTATCGCTTCTCGCCGCATGCTGTCTGATGGTCACGCTCGGCTGCACGAGGGTGCACCACCACTACAAGCCCAATCAGGTGGTGGGCAGGACGCTGCCCGTCGAGGTCACGATCACCCACGATGCCGACGACGTGGTCGACGGGACGGTGCACTACCGCACGACGGGATCCGCCGGGTCGAGCCCCTACGAGGCTGTCCGGCTGCAGCGTCGCGCCAACCAGCTCTGGACCATGCTCCCGACCGAGCAGCTCCAGGCTGACGACACGATCGAGTACTACATCGACGTGATGAAGAACGGCCGCATGACGGCGCTGGGATCACCGGCGTCACCCTTCGTGGTCACGGTTCTCGATCGGACGGGCATGGTTCTCGCCAGCCTCTCTGATCGCCCCATTGCCTCGGACACCGAGCACGAGGTCCAGATCATCCTGTACGCGCGGCAGCAGCCGATCGGCCAGCCCACGGTCATCTACCAGATGCCGGGCGTGCCCGGCGACATCCGCTCACCGATGGAGGCCGACGGTTACGGCAACTTCCGCGTGGTGATCCCCGCCTCCGTGGTGAACGCCGGAACCTGGCGATATGCCATCGAGTTTCCGCTCGAGGGCGAGCACTATCGCCGGCCGCCCCTGGGGTACCGTTCATTCGTCGTGAGCGTGCCCTACGAGGAGCAGATCACGGGCGCGTCGACGAAGACGGACCACTGAAGCCCTCCACAAAGCGACGATCGATGAAGTCCTTGAGCTTCATCACCCACCGGCCGCCGAAGGACCACCCCCACTTGGTGCCGAGGGCGGTGCCGTCGCCGAGGTTGAGCAGCGTCAGGAAGTCACGCTGGGGCGTGTAGGTGCGCAGCGCGGCTCCGGTGAGTGCAGCCCGCAGGTTGTGGGTGATCACGGGCCCCTGCCGGACCGCGTAGACCCCGGCCTTGGGCGTCTGCGGATGGTCGATCAGCGTGCCGCAGTCACCGACGGCGAACAGGTCGTCGTGGTGCTCAAACTGCAGCGTTGACCGTGTTCGAACGAATCCGCGAGCGTCGGTGGAGAGCCCCTCGAAGACCGGGTGGCTGACGGCCCCCGTGACCCAGATCAAGGCCTGGCAGGCAATGGTGCCGCCGTCCGCCAGCGTGACGCGTCCGGCCTCGGCGGCGGCCACCTTCGCGCCGCAGCGAACCTCGATCGCGCGGACCGCGGCGTGCCGCTCCACCCGCCGGATGAGCGACTGGGGATACCCGTTGAGGATCCGCGGGCCGCTCTCGACCAGCACCACCCGGACCGGGATGCCGGTCTCGGCACCGACGCGTCGCTGCAGCGTGAAGGCCAGCTCGACGCCTCCCGCCCCGCCACCCACCACCACCACGTGGAAGGGCGGGCCCTGGTCACGGGCCCGCTGGACGACCTCCTCGACGCGATGCACGAACAGGCTGATGGGGCGGGTCGGTACCGCGTGCTCACGGACTCCCGGAAGATCCAGCCCCATGACCGTCGAGCCGATGTTGAACGACGCAAGGTCGTAGGCAACCGGGTCGTGATCGTCGACGACAACTTGCCGGTCGTCGGTGTCGATCCTCACGACCCGGCCGATCACGATCCGCGCCCCGGCGTGTCGGGCCAGCGTTCCGACGTCGATCTCCAGCTCGTCGGCCCGGTACTGGCCGGCGACGAACCCCGGCACCATGCCGGAGTAGACGGCGATGGGCGTGTCCACCACCAGCGTCAGGCGGCTGTCCGGCAGCGGAGCCGAGGCGAAGGTCCTCAGGACCTGCACGTGCGCATGACCACCCCCGACCAGGAGCACCTCTCGCATCGAGTTTGCCATACTATGCGAATCATGTCTGACCAAGCCAAGCGCGAGAAGATCGAGTCGATGTACGAGAAAGCCAGGCGTGCCTTTCCCGACATCCAGGAGGTGACGGCCGAGGAGCTCCAGAACCTGCTGCGGGAGGGCGATATCGTCCTGGTCGACGTACGAACGCCCGAGGAGCAGGCGGTGTCGATGATCCCCGGCGCGATCACCGCCCGGCAGTTCGAGGACAACATCGAGGATCACGAAGGGGCGACCGTCGTCTCCTATTGCACGATCGGCGGCCGCAGCGGCCGCTACACGCAGGAGCTCGCCGCTCGCGGCGTCAAGGCGCTCAACTTCAAGGGTGCCATCCTGGCCTGGACGCACGCCGGCGGCGCCCTGGAGTGCGCCGAGGGTCCGACCCGCAAGGTCCACGTTCACGGCCGCAAGTTCGATCTCACCGCGGAGGGCTACGAGCCCGTCTGGTGATCAGCCTGCGTCGAGCCGACGCCGGATCGCCGCCACGAAGCAGTCGAGCGCGCGCGGGCACTGCGGGAAGAAGAGCGAGGGCTCCAGCAGCTCCAGCTCCATGAGCACCGGCTCTCCGGATCGATCCGGCGCCATGTCGATGCGGCCGTACATGATGGGTCCCTGGACGCTGCCGATGACGCGCCGGGCCAGGGTCGCCTCCGCCGGCATGATCTCAACGGCCTCCGAGACCGACTCCGCCTGGCCGTCGAGTCGCGGGCTCTTGCGCACGGCATGCGTCAGCACGCCGTCGATCCAGATCAGGGAGCGCTCCCCGTAGTCCTCGACCGACGGCAGGTACGGCTGGATGAGAACGTCGCCGTCCGCCGCGAGCGCGCGAAGATGGGTCTCGCCCGCCTTGACGGCTCCGGTCGCGAAACGGCGGGTCCGGTAGGACGCGGCCGAAACGGCGGGCTTGACCACGACATCGCGCCAGCCGCGGGCCTCCAGAACCGCCTCCAATGCGATGCCGGACCCTCGCGCCACGAGCACGGTCGGCGCGACGGGAATGTCGCGCTGCGCCAGCTCGAGCAGGTACCGCTTGTGGGCGTTCCACACCACGATGGGCAGCGGGTTCCACAACTGCGACTCCCGTGCGGCGACCCGGGCCCACTCGACGAACGCGTCCAGGTGAAGCGGGTAGTTCCAGCTGGAACGCAGGACCGTCAGCCGCGCCTTTGACCAGTCGACGTCGGGATCGTCCCAGGCAAGAACTTCGGCGGTGATTCCGGCCGCGATGAGGGCCCCGGAGAGCGGACCTGCATCGGGATCGGGCTCCGGCAGCTCGCGACATGACACGAGAGCGACGTCCACAAGCCCGATCGTAGTCCCTTGGTCACCGGGAGTCCCCGGTTGATCAGCGGGCGACGGTATACTCTCCAGCCTCGATGAAGCTGCTGAAGTTCGCGACATACGAGCAGTACGTTGAGACCCAGACGGAGACCAACAAGAAGAAACTGCCGTTTGTCTGGGTCTCGAATCACGAGCTCAAGACAATCGCGCACTACATCCGAGAGCACGTTCCCGGAGCCTCGTTCGGTCTCTGCCACGGCGTTCGAAACGGATATGAGGTCCGTCGATTCGAGTCGCTTCTGGGATGCAAGGTCATTGGGACCGAGATCTCGG
>JBFGEG010000100.1:0-13330 GCA_041580235.1 Phycisphaerales bacterium | reverse complement strand
TCGCCCCACTTTGCAACACTCTTTCCCACTTTTGAACACGTTTGATTTGTGCACCTGCGGTCGGCCGGAGCTAACCTCCTGCCTCGCGGCCGCTTGAATACAGCTCCGGGGCCGACCGTGGCACGGCCTCGCGCCGTCGATTGCCCTGCGTGGCCCGGGGTTGTTTGGGGATAGTCAGGGGGTAACGGGGCGACCACCCCAACGATGAGGCGGTGGTAATGGGCGTGCCCGTCTGCGCCGATCAATTGACACGGAACCGCTGCAGATCACGCCTCGACGGACCGGCCCCCGGTGCGTCGCGGGCGGCAGGTGTCGCCAATGGAATTCGAGCTGACCCGAGCAATTCAGCAGATCCCTTCCGGTCTGTTCCTGCTGACCTCCGCCTACAACGGTGCGCGGAGCGGTGCCCTGGTGCAGTGGGTCCAGCAGTGCGCCAGCAATCCGCCGCTCGTGATGGCCGCGGTGGCCACGGGGCTCGCCGTCGTTCCCCTCATTCGAGACAGTCACAGCTTTGCGCTGTGCCAGATCGGCGAGGATGACCGGTTGCTCACGAGGAAGTTCGAAACCGCGCCGCGGCCCGGCGAAGATCCCTTTGTCACGCTGCCCACCACCACGGCGCCCGGTGGCGCCCCGATCGTGCACCGCGCGGTCAGCTGGATCGAGTGCGAGGTCGTGCGTCACGTCGACCTCGAGTCGGACTACGGCCTGTACGTCGGACTGGTCCGCCACGGCGGACTGCTCAACGGAAGGTAAGAGGCACGAAGCAGAAGGCAGAGGGCGATGCCTGCGCGTCGTCGTTGTTTCTTTTGTGCCTTCGTGCCTTCATGCCTCTCGTGCTGCCTCCGTGGCTCCTCCCAGCAGCGCCCTCACGTGCTCCAGGATCGCGCGGTCGAACGCGTCCTCGCTGAAACGCTCCGCGTTACACCGGCAGGCGTCGGGATCGGGCGGCGCTCGATCCAGGGCATCCACCGCGTCGCCCAGCGCCTCGACGGTCTGCGCCGCAAAGAGCACGCCCGTGCGGGGCGTGACCGAATCGAGCGCCCCGCCCGCCTCATACGCGATCACCGGGCACCCGCACGCCTGCGCCTCGACGGCGATGATGCCGAAGTCTTCGATCTGGGGAAACAGCAGCGCCCGGGCCCGCCGGTACAGGTCACGCAGCATCTCATCGTCCACCCACCCCAGCAGCTCGACGGTGGGACCCGCCATCGCCTTGAGCGCCGCGAGCTGGGTGCCGGTGCCCGCGACCTTGAGCTTGAACCCCCGCCGGTTGGCCGCCTCCACGGCCAGCTCCGTCCGTTTGTAGGGCTCCAACGCGCCGGCCACGAGCAGCCAGTCTTCCCGGGTCACGCCGGGATCCACGGTGAACCAGCCGGTGCGGACCGGGGGGTGCACGACGTCCGCGTCGCGGCCGAAGCACCGCCTCACCTGCTCGGCGACGTGACGGCTGTTGGCAAGGAACCGCGTGACCCGGTCCGCCGTGGCACGGTCCCAGCGTCGGAAGGGGCCGCGCACGACACGCAGACCAAGCGACCGAAGCCGCCCCCCCGAGATGCCGTGACGCGATCCGTACTCGCCGGACTGCGCCCACACGTAGCGCGCCGGCGAATGGCAGTAGCACAGATGCGGCGTGCCCGGCGGCGGCTTGATCGCCTTGATCACGGCCGAGCTGGTGGAGATCAGCAGATCACACGGCGCAACGGTGAGTCGCCCGACCGCCCACGGCATCAGCGGGAGGTAGTACCGCCGCCACCGTGCCCGCGCGCCCGGAAACCGCTGCAGGGGCGACGTGACCACGTGACAGGCCGAGATGGCGTCCGTCAGCACGCGGTCATTGCTGACCAGGGTGTACAGATCGGTCGGGCCGAAGAGCTGTGCCAGCCGATCCAGCACGAACTCGCCACCGCGCAGCGCCACGAGCCAGTCGTGCGCCAGCGCGATCCGGGAGTTGCCGAGTTCGCCTATCATCCGACCGATGACGAGTCCGAATCAATCTGCACCAAGCGATGTCCATCCCGCCAACCGGCTGGGGCTCGATTATGCCACCGAAGCGGCCCGACTGCCCGCGCCGGCGGACGGGATCATAGACGTTCACACGCACATCAACGGGCCCGCCTCCGCCGAGCTCTACCGCAGGGTGGCCGAGCTCTACGGCATCCGGCTCGTGTACTCCATGACCCAGCTGGAGCAGGTGGAGCCGGTGCGGGACGTGCTGGGGGACAGGGTGCGGTTCATCACGGTGCCCAACTACACCGGCGAGGATCGTCGGCACCACCACGGTCCGGGATACCTGCAGCGGATCGAGAAGTTTCACGCCCTCGGCGCGCGTCTGGTGAAGTTCTGGGCGGCGCCGCGGGGCGTCGACTACGGGCGCGAAGTGGGCGATGACCGGCTGCTGCGTCTCGACGCCCCCCACCGGGTGGACGCCATGGAGGCGGCTTCTGAGCTGGGCATGTACTTCATGGTCCACGTGGCCGATCCCGACACCTGGTTCGCATCCAAGTACCGCGATGCCTCCGTGTACGGCACCAAGATGCAGCAGTACGAGTCGCTGGAAGCGTTGCTGGGGCGTTTCAAGCAACCGTGGATCGCCGCCCACATGGGCGGCTGGCCGGAGGACCTGGAGTTCCTGTCGGGCCTGCTTCGCCGTCATGACAATCTCTTCCTGGACTCGAGCGCCGCCAAGTGGATGATCCGCGAGCTGAGCAGGCACGATCGGGAGACGCTGGTGCGGTTCCTCCGCGAGTTCCGCGGTCGTGTGCTCTTCGGGTCCGACATTCTGACGGCCGACGAGCACCTGACCGGCGGCGACAAGACACATGAGCAGCTGGCCAAGGCCGCCTCTCGCGACGAAGCGTTCGACCTGTACGCCAGCCGCTACTGGGCGCTGCGGACGATGTTCGAGACCGACTACCGCGGCCCCTCGCCGATCGCCGATCCCGACCTGCACATGCTCGACCCCGACCGGTACACCGAGATGGATGCCCCCGAACTCGCGGGCAAGGCACTGCCCGCCGACCTCCTGGTGAGCCTCTACCACGACGCGGCCCACGACCTGCTCGAGCCGCTTCACGCCCCCTGACCGGCGGTCACCGGCTCTCGATGGCCACCGGCCGGCGTCCGGCCGAGGACCGGGGGACCACGACGACCGGTGACGGTTCGGGGCTCAGCCGGACCGGCTCGTCCCGGCGGCACTGCGTCCAGGCGGTGGTGAGCCCGGCCGCGAACGCGTCGGGTCGGAACCGCTGCTCGATCAGCGCCCGTCCCGCCGGGCCCACGGCCCGGGCGCTCGGTCGCTCCAACAGCGCCACGACGTGACGGGCGATCGCGTGAAGGTCGCCCGGCTCGAACAGCAGGCCGGTCACGCCGTTCTCGAGCAACTGCTGCAGACGCCCCGATCGCGCGGCGATCAACGGCACCCCCGCCGCCATGGCCCACAATGCGGGTAGCGCGGTGGGGTCGCCGACGATTTCGTCGCGGCCGAGCCAGTGCAGTGCGGACGCCGCCCCTCGGGCAAGCCGGCCGTGGGGCCGCTGCGGCACCGCACGCCGACGGGGTGCCAGCAACGCCGCGTCCAACCCGGCCGCGATGCGCCACGGCTCCTCCGCGCGGTCGTCGATCACCGGCACCTCGCCGATTCCGAGCTTGCCCATCCATCGCCGCAGACCACCCGGCAGGGCCGCGGCGTGGTGAAGGACCACTTTGACCTCCCTGCCGATGAGGGCGACCCGACCGGCCGCGCTGAGGGCAAGGTCACCGTCGGCGACGGCGGGCGGCTCCCCCAGCAGGCCGATGACAAAGGTCGTCTCGTCGGCCCGCCACTGCTCGCGAAGCAGTCTGCGTTGCTCGAGATCGATGGTGCTTGCGTCTACGCCGGGCGGCAGGATCGCCACCTGCGCGGCATCGCAGCCGGCGTCGTGGAGCTCTCGAGCCACGTCTCCATCGGCGGCGAGCACCGGAACCCCGCGCCGCCGCAGGACATCAACCGCGCACCGGTCGCACGATCCCTGACCCGCGAAGGCGACCACCCGCCGCCGGGGCGAGGTGGCCAGCACTCCGGCCGGTGTCCATGCGTGCAGCAGGTCGTAGCGGCCGTGCGTCCGCTCATACGAACGCAGCAGCGTCGCCAGCCCTCGACGGGCGAAGCCGCACCGGTTGCGTGCGGCACCGATTCGTCCGATCGGCGTCAACCCGCAACGCCATGCCAGGGCGAGATGATCGGCGTTTCCGATGACCACGACGTCGTGGTGCGACGCATCCACCCGCGCGATTGCCTCGGCCGCCGCCTTGAGGGTGCAGGGGCCGCCTCCCGCGGAAGCCGGGTCGATCAGATGCAGGATCCTCACCGCGTCTCTAGCCTGGTGCCGATCTCGTCGGGGATGTGCTCGTAGAACAGCTTGGTGACCTGGTCACCCAGGAGCGTGGCGAGCATCTGCTCGATCTGGCGGCGGCCCTGGGTGGACTGGTACAGCTCCGGGCTGACGGCGGGGCTCTTGACGGCGACGTCCTGCCAGCCCCGCTCGGCATCGGGAGCGGGAAAGAGCCGCGTGTGGTTCACCACGTCGATGACCTTGACGCGGCAGGCCGCGGACGGCTGCGGCGTGACGTTGTCCGGCGACCCTCGAAAGCTGAGTATCTCGACGTAGATGAGCTGCTCGGCGCCGACGGCTTCGCCGATGGCCTGCATCGACAGCAGCTGGCCCTCACGGTCCTGGCTGCGGACCAGGGCCATCGCGTCGGCGGGCCGGATCACCTTTGTCACGAGCTGCAGCCCCATGAGCTCCTGGCTGATCGTGTCGGCAATCGTCCGCCTCGTTCGCGAGGAATTGATCGGAATCGCGTTGTTGCGGTCGTCCACGAAGATGGCGGTCGGCCGATCTTCGAGCACGTACATCGGCGGCATCTTCGCCTGCCCCATGGCCAGGTAAGCGGCCGGGCCCAGGATGTTGCAGGAGCCCAGTCCCGCGCCCGCGACAACCACGGCGGCCGTGAGGCCCGCCGCGCGAGTCCATCGATCCATTCGCTCAGTCATCCCCGTCATACCGGCCTTCCTCGATGGGACCCCTGTACTTGTCGGGGTGTTTCGGCTCCAGGTGTCGGAAGAAGAGCCAGGCGGTGTCGCGCACGAACAGCGAAAGCAATCCCATCTGGATCCGCGCCGCGTCGGCGCTCTCGCGGGTGACTCCCTGCATGTCCGGATAGGCGACGGCCACGGTGAACATGTCGGCGAATCCGTCGGGGTCGAATCCCTCGCGCTCGACGATGCCGACCGTCGCCGTGCACACACCGTCCCAGAGCCAGTTGTTGCCGGGCGGGTGAAGCCGGTACTCCTGCACGTCGATACGCACGAGCCGATCCACGTCGAGCCGCTCGCAGACTTCACCGTAGGGCATGGCGCTCCACTGCGGCGTCCGGAATTGCCATTCAGAGACGAGCGCGGCCGAGAGCACCTTGATCCCGGGCACGTTGTCCCGGAGCCGGTTCGAGACGTTGGTGCCGATTGTCAGGGCCACGTCGGGGAACTGGAAGAGGGTGGACATGTCAACGTCCACGAGCACCGCGACCTTCATGTTCTCCAGGCCGTTGTAGGCGGGGTGCACCTCGATCAGCTTCGAGTACTCGTAGTTCTGCGCCATTCCACCGAGCAACCGCTCCACGCCGCAGCCGGCGAGGCCGAGGCCCGCGATGATGACCGTCATGGCGCGCAATGCGTTCATCCCAGGAAGTCCTTGTAGGTCGCGATCTTGTAGAGCCACGCGCCGCCGACTCCGACCACCAGCGCCCAGGCGGCACGGCGTCCCCAGAGTCGCTGGAAGAGCGTCGCGACGCGAGATCCGGTGAGGGCGGTGTACGCCCCGACGACCAATAGTATGGCGGCGACGACGGCCAGCACCGCTCCCATGGGCTGGGCCATGAAGGCCGCCGGCAGGTCACCGTCGGCGGCATGCGCAAACGCGGTCGTCATGCCGCAGGTCGGGCACGGGATATCGGCGGCCAGAATCCACGCACAGGGCGGCATGTTGAGCTGGGTGTGGGTCCCCAGGCCGTTCTCGGCGGGCTCCATCCACGCGGCGAGGCCGAGCAGCCCGGCGGCGCCGGCCGCGACCACCGCGCCAATGAGACGCCGGATCGCGGCCCCGTTCTCGGCGGACGCGTGGATGGCGGGAGCGGCCGTTGAGGTCATGTTCATCTACGGTACTCCCCGGATGGGGGGTGGGCAAAGAATGCAGCCTTTGATCAGCAGGCCGGGCCCGCTGGGGGTTCAGGTGATTCAGGCTCGATGGAATAGAGGAACCAGCGACGTCGGGCCGCCCCGGCCGAGGCGCCCCGGGGGGCGTGACGCTGCATGTAGATCGTCGCGTGCTGGCCCGTGTCCAGAAGCACCGAGAAGACCTGCCGTCTCAGGTACCGCTCCTTTCCCTCGACGCCTCCTTCGGGCGCCGAGACCTTGCGGTGATCGAGGCACCGGACGATCGCATAACGGCGGTTCCGCCAGACGAACGCCGACGGAAGCGCGGCCAGGCCCGCCGCCATCGGCTGCGTCGAGAACGATCCCGCGACCGGTGTGATCGGCTCTGACACGAACTCCTGGGGCATGGAGTCGGGCGGCTCCATCATCGGTTATTGTCGCGGCGAGACCGCCTGGAATGCAATGGATCGACGGCCATCTCGATTTGGCGTACCTCGTTGCGGAGGGGCGGGATCTGCGGGTGGCGTGCCCTGACGCCCGCACCGCGTGCGTGAGCCTGCCGGAGCTTCGCGACGCGCGGTTCGACCTCGTGTTCGCCACCATCTTCACGGAACCGGGGGGAATGGACGATCACGGCGCAGCGAGCTACGGCGGCATCGACGACCTCGACGGGGCCGAGTGCGCGGGACAGAGGCAGCTCGACATCTACCGTCAGCTCGAGGCCGAAGGCGAGCTGAGCATCGTGCACACCGTTGCGGATCTGGCGGCCAGCCGATCCCCGCCGAAGATCGTTCTGCTGATGGAGGGGGCCGATCCGATCCGCTCGCCCGACGACGTCGCATCGTGGTTCGTGCACGGGCTTCGCCTGGTCGGCCTGACGTGGGCGGCGGGCACGCGGTACGCCGGTGGCAACCACCGGCTCGGGCCGCTGACGTCGCTGGGAGTCGAGCTCATCACTGCGCTCGACGAGCACGGCATCGTCCACGATGCGTCGCACCTGTCCGACGAGGCGTTCGACGGCCTGATCGAGCACGCCCGCGGACCTGTCGTCGCCACGCACTCCAACTGCCGATCGCTGGTGAACGACTACCAGCGTCACCTGCGTGACGACCAGATCACCGAGATCGCGCGGCGCGACGGCATGATCGGGCTCAACCTGCTTTCGAAGTTCCTCGTGGGCCGGGGCCGAGCGTCCATCGGCGACTGCGTCGCCCATGTCGAGCGGGTCTCGGAGATCATGGGTCACCGTCGCGGCGTCGGGCTCGGCTCGGACATGGACGGAGGCTTCGGACCCGATGCACTGCCGGAAGGTCTCGATCACCCGACCCGGCTCGACGCGCTGGCTGAGGCGCTGGGCGCCGCCGGTTGGACCGACGAGGATGTCGAGGGCTTCTGCCACGCCAACTGGCGCCGCTTCCTCGAACGCACGCTGCCGCGAGCCTAGGGCACCGTGGTGTTGAGCGGCGCGTAGTACCAGCGCTGGGGGCCCTGGCCCGGAACCGGGGCGAGCACGTGCAGACGCAGATCGCAGCCGTAGAGATCCGTCACCGTTGAGGGCCGGTCGGTGAAGACATGGAGGACCGTGGGCACCTTCGGGTCGAACCAATGATCGGGGCATGCTCTGGCGATGAGCTCGTGGTGGGCCCTCGCCCACGCCGCGACAACGTGCAGCCGGCGCATGTCCGCCTCGCGGGACGCGACGTGCAGCCGGCCCGCCGGGTCGACGCCGATCTCCAGCCGCTCATGGCCCGGGCAGCGCACCTCAAGGGTCGAGATGCCGTCGATGTGCGCGGTCAGGGACACGGGGCGCCCGTCTTCGTCGGGTTCCTGCGCGCGGGCCGAACCCTTCGGCTCCAATTCCACGGTCGGCTTGGGGGCCAGCTTGACGGTCGGTGTCGCCTCGGCCCGCGGTGCGGGTTGCGGCGCTGGTTGGGCAGCCCCGCCGGCCCCCGGCGGCGAAGGCCCGGCGGACGGGGCCGGTGTGCTCGCCCGGGCCTCACGGATCCACATCAGGACGGTCGCCAGCGAGGGGTGATCGTCGGTGGGGAAGGTCAGGCAATCCGATGCGCGGACCGTCGCGTCGATCTGCTGCACGCAGGCCACCATCGACAGCTCGACGCCGAGGTATGACTCGGTGGTCCGGCTGAGCTGCTGCTGCATACGCACGGCGCCGTGGCGGTCCGAGCCCAGCACCGCCACCCCCAGCGCCGGCGGCTGGGCATTCCGCGCCCGCGCCTCGTCGACGAGCGCCTTGGATCGCTGGTAGGCGTCGACGATGGCCGTATCGTTGACGCTGCACAGGATCGTGATCCGGTCGCAGCCGCTCGTGCTCAGGTCGCCCGGGGTCAGGTCGAGCGGCGGGCGGATGATCCAGGTGCCGATGTGGGGCCCCAGGCCGGCGATCGCGTCCACCAGCGTCGGCCAGGGCTGTGCCGCGAGCGTCTCGGGCGCCCGCAGAAGCTGCAGGAAAGGCACCTCGTTGTCCAGACGCAGCAGGGCCGTGGGCCCCGCCTCGCGGGCGAGCGCGTCGGCGTACGGCGGCAGCCACAGCGACGCGCGGACGGGAAGGCTGCCCACCACGACCAGCTCGATCGTGGTCGCCGCGGGGGCCTTGGCGGTCTCGTCGGGCTCCGTGACGAACAGCGCCGTCAGCTCGTCGTAGGGGTTCGGGCCGTCGCTCATGGAGTGTCCCGCGCGTGGGGAACGACCAGCACGCTGTTCAGCTCGCCGTACTCGTTGACCTGCTTGTGCACGTTGAAGGGATCGGCCTTCCAGCTTCCGTCGACGACGAGCCGGTAGCGGTACCGGCCGGGCGGGATCTCGACGAGGACCTCATGCGCGCCGATCCGCTCGTCGAACGGCAACGGCGTGGACGTGGCCGACCAGTTGTTGAAGTCACCCGCGACGCAGACCGAGTGACGTCCGTCACCAGGCTGGGCAAACCGCACGCCGCCGAGGGTGAGGGCGGCGCCGTACGTCGCGGCTCGCGTCTCGCGTGGCGGCGCGGGTGACTCGGTCACGGACGGCAGCGGGCGAGGCCCGATCAACGCCGGGTCGTCGGCGACGGCGGCGGGCGACGCGTCGGAGTCGATCGGGGCGGAATCGGGCCTGGGGGTCTCGATCACGACGCGGTCGTCTTGGTCGTCCAGTCGGCTCTGCAGCGATCTGACCCGCCGCGCCAGCTCGGCGGCGCGACCGGCGACCACCGGCGGTTCGACCCCCGCTTCGCCCGGGCCGGTCTCGGGGCCGCGGCGGTGCAGGGCCGTCTCGCCCGCCGCGCCGTGCATGACCTCGATCTGCACGCCGGGCTGCGGCGGGTGGTCCTCGAGCCAGTCGGCGAGCTTCTCGAAATCGGCACGCGATCTCGAATCCGGCGCGTACTCGATCACCGGCTGGCCGAAGCTGGCCGCCTCGCGCACGACCTCGTCCTCGTGAACGATGACGGGAATGACCTGCCCGGCGAATTGCCGGCGCAGCGCTTCAAGGACATCCATGGAGAGCGAGGACTCGGGCCGGTGCAGCGCCGGAAAGAGATGGCACGCGATGGGGCGGCCGATACGCTCGATGAGCTGCCGGATGGTACGCCACTGCTTCTCCGCGCCCCGCAGGGCGAAGAAGCCTGTCTCAACGGGAATCAGCGCCTCACGCGAGGCGCGCAGCGCGTTGAACGTGAGCAGACCGATCGTCGGCGGACAGTCGATGAGACACCGGTCGTAGCGGTCCGCAAAGCGAGCGACCAGGCAGGCGAGCCGACGATCGCGATCGGGCAGCTCGTGCAGCCCTCCCCCGGGCGCCTCCAGACCCGCCAGCCTCATGGTGCTCGGCAGCAAATCGAGGTTGCCCCCGACCTCCCAGACGGCCGAGGACGGGTCAAACCGGTCGGAGTCGGCCTTCAGCAGGGCGTCGCCGACGCTCATCTCGATTCGACGCTCGGGCACACCCAGCCCCGTCGCGCAGTGCGACTGGGGGTCCATGTCCACCAGCAGGGTGCGCAGACCGCGGTGGGCGAAAACGGCGGACAGATTGATCGCCGTCGTGGTCTTCCCGCAGCCCCCTTTTTGATTGACGATCGCAAAGGTCCGCACGGGCGCCTCCCGCCGGCCAACGGCGCGCAGACCCCGGGCGGGCAACCCGCGCGGGGCTGGGAATAGTTATCGGAATCGCAAAGGCTGCGCGTTGAACTTTGAGCAATCGGGGCGGCGGGCGGCCGAAAACACGCTCAGATGGTCGTCATGGCCGATTTGACGGGTCGCCGGCGGGCTCGACCCGGTACAGGACGATCTCGACGGGCCACGACGTCGTTCGCGGGAACTCGCCGGTCCGGGCCATCTCGCGGAGCTCGAGCACGAATCCCTGGTCCTCACGCAGCCACCGATCCACCGGCATCGGCGGTTTGACGGCCTGACCCGCGAAGAGCCAGAAGGGCCGCCCTGCCCGGCACAGGTCGGCGAGGGCCCGGTGGCCGCCCACCTGGTGGGCGCCGACGAGGCTCTGAAGGTGCGTGTCGCCCGTCGCCCAGAAGACCATCGGCGCCGGATCCGCCGTGATACACCGGTCGGCCTCGCGGGCGAAGGCGTTGATGGCGTCGCCCAGGCCTCGATGCGGCGAGGACGGCCGCAGGTGATTGTGAAGGGTGAGCCCCGCGAGCATGAGCCCTGCGCAGGTCGGCCCCAGCCACGGCGCCCGCGCCCCCATCGGTGAGCGCAGCAGCCACCACGCCGCCAGCAACGCTCCCGGTCCGTACGCCGCCGCGATGTAGTCGGCCCGCTTGCCGGCGCTCAGCGTGTAGAAGACGATGACGATGATGACGAAGAGCGCCGCGCCGTGAAGCGCCGCCCCCGGCCGCCCCAGCCCCCGCCACCGCCGCTGCCCGGTGCCGCGCTCCCGTCGCCACAGGATGACCATCGCCAGGACCGACCCGACGCACCAGGGCTCGAAGCGCGACAGGTAGTACCACGCCATGTACGGGAGGTGTGTCAGCAGCGCCCATGGGCCCGCCGCATCGCGCTCGGGGCCCGTGCCGGTGACACGAGCGACGATCTCCTGCCCCCAGAGCTGCTCGCTGAGATGACCCGGCTCGATCCGCCAGACGGCAGCGAGCCAGCCGCCGACCAGCAGCGTGGCCAGCGGCAGCCCCCAGGCCCACTGAAACACCCGGAGCTCGCGCCATCGACCGCGGATGAGCCGCGCGCCGACGACCCCGTAGATGAGCAAGGGCAGAACCGCCGGCCCCTTCGTCAGGGCCCCAAGACCCACGCAGAGCCAGAACGCGAGGGCGAGTTTCCGGGCGCGTCCCGCCGACGCGTCGTCGCCGTGGGACGCGTCGGCCAGCAGCGCGGTGGCCGCCACCCACCCCGCCAGAAGCCAGAGGGTCAGGAGCATGTCCGGCCGCGCGAGGTACGCGATCTTGAAGATCGTGTAGCTGCTCAGGAAGATCATCGCGGCCAACCCGCCGAGGGCCAGGTCGTCGCCGGTCGAGATGAGCCGCGGCCCGGCGCGAAGCAGAATCAGCCAGCACAGACACAGGGCGATCACGCTGGGCGTCTTGTGAGCCAGCTCGCTGGTGCGCCCGAGCCACCGCACGGCAGGCACGGCCAGCCAGTTGTACAGCGGCGGCTTGGTGGCCCCCACGCCGGCGCGGTCACGCGGCAGCAGCCAGCGCCCGTTGAGAACGATGTCGGTGGTGTACGACATGGTCCTGGGCTGGGTCTGGTCCCACGCATCGGACGGCCCCAGGACACGCACCGCCAGCACCCATGCCAGCGCGACCACCGAGCCCCAGACACACACCCGCGACCAGCCGCGCGACACCGGCCGTTCAGCCATCAGCCGCGCCCACTGCAGACCAGGCGTCCCCGATCACCTGCGGCGGCACGTCGTCGGTGATCTCGGCGGAGCCGGGGCCATTGGGGACGACCAGCCGCAGCCGACCGTGGATCGCCTTCTTGTCGTACCTCATCGCGCGGTTCAGCGACCCGACCTCGACCCCCGCGGGCAGCCGCAGCGGCAGCCCGAAGCGTTCCAGCAGGCCGGCCATGCGGCGGACCGCGGGCTCGTCGAGCCGGCCCGTGGCGACCGCGCACGCTGCCGCCGCGACGAGACCGATGGAGACCGCCTCGCCGTGGCGTAATCCCAGCTGCGTCTGCGTCTCGATGGCGTGGGCGAACGTGTGGCCCAGGTTGAGCAGCGCGCGGCGGCCCGTCTCCCGCTCGTCTTCCCGGACAATGGCGGCCTTGATCCGAACGCAGCGGTCGATGAGCGTTCCCAGCGTCTCGGGATCGAGCGCGATGATCGCCGGCGCGTGCTCTTCGAGGAAGTCCAGGAGCCCCGCGTCGGCGATCATCCCGTACTTGACGCACTCGGCGAGACCGCACCGGAAGTCACGCGGCTCGAGCGTCGACAGCACCTGCGGGTCCGCCACCACGGCCCGCGGCTGCCAGAACGCGCCGATCATGTTCTTGCCCAGCCCCCCGCCGGGCAGCTCGAAGTTCACGCCGGTCTTGCCGCCGATGGCGGCGTCGACCATGGCCAGCAGCGTGGTAGGCACCTGGACCAGGGGCAGCCCCCGCATGAAGGTGGCCGCGGCGAAGCCCGCCGTATCGCCGACGATGCCCCCGCCCAGGGCCACGACCGGGGAGCCGCGGTCGATGCCGTCTTCGCCGGCGAGCATGGACTCGTACAGGGTCCTCACCGCCGCCAGCGTCTTGTGGGATTCGTCGGCGATGAGTCGGACCGTCATCGTCGCGTAGCCCGCTTCGCGAAGCGACACCCGCGCCGACTCGCCGTGCGTTGCATCGATCGCCTCGTCCACGGCCAGCACAGCGGTCGCGTCGGGGGCGACGCCGGCCACGATCGCGCCGAGCCGCGCGAGCACACCCGGCTCGATCGTCACGTCGTAGGCGGCGGCGGCGAGCTCGACGTGAACGGTGCTCATCGCTCCTCCGTTGCCGCGCGTCGTCGCAGCTCGGCGAGGGCGTCGGCCGGATCGTCGGGCAGGTCGCAGACGGGGGCGACCGTCGGCAACCCCCGAAACCGGCTTCGCGGCGCGCCGCCGCGCCGGGCGTAGATCAGCAGCATCAGGAAGACCCCCATCATGATCGCCACCGGAACGGTCACCGCCCACAGCCGCCCCCAGCCCGC
>JBFGEG010000099.1:0-13448 GCA_041580235.1 Phycisphaerales bacterium | reverse complement strand
TGGGCCGGTCGTGGGTGAGCAGCGCGTCGCTGATCCCCGCCAGCCGCTGCCGCGCCTCCTCGTCGTCGCTGATCAGCGGATCGTCGGAGAGGTTGGCGCTGGTCATGACCAGCGCCTGCAGGTGGCGTCCGCCGGCTCCGAAGAGCTGGTGCTGCATCGGTGTATACGGCACCATGACCCCCAGCCGGTGACTGCCGGGAGCGACGGAGGCCGCGACGGCGTCTTTGTCTCGCCGGGGCGCGAGCACGATGGGGCAGATCGGCGACCGCAGCAGTCCGCGGGCCTCGGGCGTGAGCTCGACGAGGGGCCGCAGCGATTCCACGTCGGGGGCCATGACGGCAAAGGGCTTGTGGTCGCGTTTCTTGCCGCGACGCAGCCGGGCCACGGCCGGCTCGCAGCCGGCGTCGGCGACCAGGTGATAGCCGCCGAGGCCCTTCATGGCGAGGATCCCGCCGTTGCCCAGGAGCCGCCCCGCGGCGCGGATCGGGTCCCCGTCGATGGTTCCGCCCTCGTGGTCAATCAGCGTCAGACGCGGCCCGCACGCCGGGCAGCAGGTCGGCTGCGCGTGAAACCGCCGGTCGGCCGGGTTCTCGTACTCCTCGACGCACCGCGGACACATCTCGAACGGGGCCATCGTCGTCAGCGGCCTGTCGTAGGGCAGGTCGCGGATGATCGTGTACCGCGGGCCGCAATTGGTGCAGTTGATCAGGGCGTGGCCGTGGCGGCGGTCACTCGGGGCGAACAGCTCCTCCAGGCAATCCGGGCACACGGCCGAATCGACGGTCACCCGACCCCGCCGGGCCGGGCTGCGGTCGCTGTCGATGATCCGGAACCCGTCGCCGAGGGGAGACTCGGCCGTTGACGTGACCGGTGACGTGGCCGGACGCAGCACGCGGCTCATCGACTCGACGCAGGCCAGGGCGGGAGCCTCGGCGGGCAGACGCCGCTCGAGCTCGTCGAGCTGCCGCGACGGCCCCCAGGCCTCGATGGTGACGCCCGTCGGGTCGTTGCGCACGGTGCCGCCGAGCTCGAGCTCCGTGGCGAGGCGGTACACGAACGGGCGGAACCCCACCCCTTGCACCTGGCCCTTGATGTGCCAGGTGCGCTGGGCGAGCCTCGGTGCCGACACCGTGTGAACCATCACGCGTTTCCCGTTCAGCCCGCAACCGCCGCCACGATGCCTCCCTTGGCGGCCAGGGCGGTGGTCAGCCTCTCGCACCACAGATCGATCCCCTGGCCGGTCGCGGCGGAGGTGAGCAGGACCGCTGCCTCGGGGTTGAGCGTCCGCACCTGCTGCACGACCGTCTCGACGTCGAAGTCGACGTGCGGCAGCAGGTCCGTCTTGGTGATCACCGTCAGCGCCGCCTTGCGGAAGATCGCCGGGTACTTGAACGGCTTGTCGGTTCCCTCGGTCACCGACAGCAGCACGACCTTGAAGTCCTCGCCCAGCGTGTAGGACGCGGGACACACCAGGTTCCCGACGTTCTCCAGGAACAGCACGTCGAGATCGGGAAACGGGGTGTGCTCGACGGCCTCCGTGACCAGCCGGGCGTCGAGATGGCAGGCTCCGCCGGTCACGATCTGATACGCCGCGAATCCCGCGTCACGCAGGCGATCGGCGTCCATCTCGGTGGCGATGTCGCCGACGATCGCGCCGCGGCGCCACCCGAAGGGCAGGTGTCGGGCCGTGGCCTCCAGGAGGCTGGTCTTGCCCGACCCCGGCGCGGAGACGAGATCGACCACCAGCGTTCCCGCCTCGTCGAAGCGTCGCTTGAGGGCGGCCGCGGCCGCGTCGTTCTCGGCGAGGATTCTCCTGCGGATCTCGGCTCGGTTCATGTCGTCATCTCCTGCGGTTGGGGTTTCGGCTCGTAGCCGATGGACAGGATGTCCAGCTCGTCGCCGCCCTCGACCAGAAGCGGCCGCGAGCAGCCGGGGCACAGCCGCAGCCACGTGCCGGGCTGATGCTCGGCGACGGGGCCGCAGCCCGGGCATCGCTGCCGCGCGGGGCGCCATTGGACGGCCAGCCGCGCGCCCTCGTCGGGCCCGCCGGCCACGACCGCCTCCCAGGCATAGACCAGGAGACGCGGCTCCACGCCGCTCAGCTCGCCGACGACGGCGGTGATCTGCTCGAGCGTGCCGCCGCCCCGTCGGTCGATCTCGGCGCGGCAGGACCGGTAGACCTCGGTGGCGATGCTCAGCTCGTGCACGTCACGACCTCCCGCTCCAGCGTGTTGCGCATGGCGTCGAGCACCCGCACCGCGCGGCCCGTGGCCGCGGGAACGCTCTCGTCTACACGTTCGGAGAGACCCAGCCGGGTTTCAATCTCGGCGGGCTCGATGCCGACGACGGCGACCGATTCGGGTCTCCCGCCGATCAGCTCCAGGGCAGCCAGCAGCTGGGCCGCGTTGCTCTCGTGGGCCGTCTTCCCGCCGCGGCCGGGCAGCTGCCGGATGTCGGTGAGCACGTGGATGGTGCCGGGCGCCGCGCCGAGGGCCAGCGCATCGAGGATCAGCAGCATGCGACGCCCCTGGACGTGGGGCAGCAGGGCGATCCCCTGGGTGCCGCCGTCGAGCAGCTCGACCCGCGGATCCTCTCCGACGATCTCGCGCAGGCGGTCGAGCAGTTCCGAGCCGACCCCGTCGTCGGCGAGCAGGACGTTGCCGAGCCCCAGCACCAGGATCGGCGCGCGTCCGTGTTCCGAGCTGGATGCCGGCGCTCTCATCGCTCTTGCGGCCTCAGCCGCCGGAACTTGTAGCCGTGGATCATGGATCCGATGAGCCCGTTGCGGTACTGGCGGGTGTCCAGCAGCACGATGTACACGTGGACGATCACGAACCACAGGAAGCACCACGCGAACATGTGGTGCCACATGTGCGTGCGCATCGAGCCGCCCAGCAGCGGAATCACCCACCCCACGGTCGTGCTCCAGAAGCCGCCGGGGTCGGATTCGGAGTACAAGGCCAGACCCGTGAGCATCTGCAGCAAGCACAGGCCGACGAAGATCGCGTAGAAGAAGCCGGCCAGCGAGTTGTGCCCCGCGTGGGGGCGGCCCAGGTCCAGCCGCAGGTAGTCCCACGCCTGCCCGAAGAGGTCCTTCCACCACGACGCCCGCCAGACGTACGGGAAGCCGGAGCGGGCGTAGGTGTTGCCGATGATGAGCCAGAGGCTGCGCCACAGGAAGAAGACGATGAAGATGAACGCCGCGGCGAAGTGGATCTGACGCACGCGGGCCATCGTGAAGGTCTCCCACGGCTCCCCGGTCGAGGTGAGCAGGGGACCGGCGATGTACAGCCCGGTCAGAAACAGGACGGTCACGGCCAGGGCGTTGACCCAGTGAGAGATGCGGATCGGCAGCTGCCAGACGTAGAACCGCGTGTACCGCTGCAGGGACGGTTCCGCGGGTCGGGGTTGGGCAAACCGGGTGACGGTCGTCATGGACGATCTCCCTAGCGCACGACCACCTCGGCGAGCGTGCGCCCGTCGGGACCGATGACATGCGACGCGCAGGCCAGGCACGGGTCGAAGGAGTGCACGGTGCGAAGGATCTCCAGCGGCTGCTGCGGGTCCGCCATGGGCGTGCCGATCAGCGCCGACTCGTAGGCGCCGTGCCGGCCCTGGGCGTCGCGGGGCGAGGCGTTCCACGTCGTGGGCACCACCGCCTGGTAGTTCTCGATCCTGCCGTCGACGATGTGCACCCAGTGGCCCAGGGCGCCCCGCGGAGCCTCCGTGAAGCCGAAGCCCTTGCACTCCGGCGGCCACGTCACCGGCTCCCAGTAGTCGGTGTTGGCGGTGGAGGCGTCGCCGGCCTTCAGGTTCGCCACGAGGTTGTCGTACTCCTCGCCAAGCCAGATCGCGCCGAGCTGGGTCTCCAGGCCGCGGGCCGCCGTTCGCCCCAGCGTCGAGAAGAGCGCGGTGGCCGGCACCTGCAGGTGCATCAGCGCCGCGTCCACCACCTCCTTGAAGTCCTCGCGTCCGAGGGCGTAGCCGACGAGCATGCGGGCCAGCGGCCCCACCTCGACCGCGTGGCCACGCCACCGCGGTGTCTTGAGCCACGAGTAGGCACCGGTCTCGTCGAGATGCTCATACGGCGGCTTCGGGCCCGTGTAGCGGGGCTTGGTCACGCCGTCCCAGGGGTGAAGCTCCCGGACCCCTGGCGGGTATTCATACCAGGAGTGGGCCACCTCCTCGCGGATCTGGCCCGGATCGGTGGGATCGACCGGCAGCACCTCGGCGAGGTTCTTGTCGAGGATCGCCCCGCGGGGGAAGCGGTAGGCCTGCGGGTCGTCGATCCCCGCCTGGGGGATGTCGCCGTAGCTCATGTAGCTGCCGAGGCCGCCGCCGTAGGACGCCCATTCCTTATAGAAGGACGCGATGGCCAGGAGGTCGGGGATGTAGAGCTGCTCCACGATCCGCTGAGCCTCCTGGATCTCCCGACGCACCAGGTTGAGACGCTCCATGTTGATCGCGTCGTCGGAATTGAGGTTGATGGCGCAGGGGACGCCGCCCACCAGGTAGTTGGGGTGGGGGTTCTTGCCGCCGAAGATCGCGTGGATCCTGACGATGTCCTTCTGCCACTTGAGCGCTTCGAGGTAGTGGGCGACGGCCATGAGGTTGGCCTCGGCCGGCAGCTTGTAGGCGGGATGCCCCCAGTACGCGTTGGCGAACAGCCCCAGCTGCCCGGACTCCACGAACCGCTTGAGGGTGGTTTGCGTGTCGCGGTAATAACCCGGGCTGGACAGCGGCCAGCTCGGTGACACCGCCTGGTTGAGCTCGGCCGTCGCCTTGGGGTCGGCATCGAGAGCCGAGACGAGATCGACCCAGTCCAGCGCGTGCAGGTGGTAGAAGTGAATCACGTGGTCCTGCACCATCTGGGTCAGGAACATGATGTTGCGGATGATGTCGGCGTTGCGGGGAACGGTGATGCCGATCGCGTTCTCCACGGCCCGCACCGAGGCGAGGGCGTGCACCGTGGTGCACACGCCGCAGATCCGTTCGCAGAACGCCCAGGCGTCGCGGGGATCGCGGCCCTTGAGGATCAGCTCGATACCCCGCCACATCGTCCCCGACGACATGGCGTCGTGGACGGTGTCATCCCCGTCGAGCATGGCCTCGATACGCAGGTGGCCCTCGATGCGGGTGACGGGATCGACGACGACTCGCGTGCTCATGACTCGCCTCCCGTCTCAGCGCCCGCGCCGGGCCCGCGCCCGCGGGCCCGCTCCAGGCCCTGCTTGGCGAGCACCGCCGCCCCGTGGGCGACGGCGAGCCCGCCCACCGTCAGGGCGACCACGGTGCCGATCTTCTGCGGCGTCGACTCCACGCCGGGTATGGGCACCGAGGCGAGCCGGGCGTAGAACGGCCCGTCGTCCCAGAAGTGCTCCTCGGTGCAGCCGATGCACCCGTGCCCCGACCCGATGGGGAACGACACGCCTCCGTTCCACTCGCAGGTGGGGCAGGCGTTGTAGGTGGTGGGGCCGCGGCAGCCCATCTTGTAGAGGCACCAGCCCTTGCGGGCGCCCTCGTCGTCCCAGCGCTCGACGAACTGTCCGGCGTCGAAGAACGACCGACGCGGGCACTTGTCGTGGATGCGGTGTCTATAGAAGGCCAGGGGCCGCCCGACGCGGTCGAGCTCCGGCAGCCGGTCGAAGGTGAGCACGTGGGTGAGCACGCCCGTCATGACCTCGGCGATCGGCGGGCAGCCCGGTACCTTCACGATCGGCTTGTTGCGGACGATCTTGTGGACGGGCACGGCCCCCGTCGGGTTGGGCCGCGCCGCCTGCACGCATCCGTTACACGCACAGGACCCCCACGAGATCACGAACCGCGCGTGCTCGGCGGACTCCCGCAGGATGTTCTCGAAGGTCTCGCCGGCCACCGTGCAGTACACGCCGCCGTCGGCGGTGGGGGCGTTGCCCTCGACGGCCAGGACGTACTGGCCGGGGTAGTCGCGGATGACCTGCTTGCGGATCTCCTCGACCTGGTGGCCCGCCGCCGCCTGAAGCGTGTCGTCGTAGTCCAGGGAGATCATGTTCAAGATGATGTCCTGGGCGATCGGGTGGTTGGAGCGGATGAACGATTCGCTGCAGCAGGTGCACTCCAGCCCGTGCAGCCACAGCACCGGGATCCGGGGCTTGGTCTGCAGGGCGTGGGCCACCCGCGGGATCAGGGCCGGGGCCAGCCCCATCGCCGCCGCCGTCATCGTGCAGAAGCGCATGAAGTCGCGGCGGCTCACACCGTGAGCCTGCAGGATCTCCCAGGTCGTCATGAGGCGGCCAGGAGCGCGTGCGACCATGGCAGGCTCCTTTCGGTTGTGGCTTCGGGAGAGCCGGGATCGGCCCGTTCCGCGGCTCCCCGGAGAGGAGATTCACAGCGAGCCGGCGGCCCCACACGGCCGTGGTCCGGGGCGGTGCCGCTGCCCCCGGACGCGGTCGGCTTGCACGTGTGACGCTAGCGGTGGGTGTTTCCCGTTGATAGAGGAAATCCGCCCCGATTCTGCCCGCTCTTTCCGGCACGCTTGCGGACTAGTCGCCGCCGGGGCTCTCGTCGAGCAGCTGCCGCTTGTCCTCGATGTCCTTGAACTCGTCCGCCTCCGGCAGCGGGTCCTTCTGCTGCTCGATCTCCGGCCACGCTTCGGCAAGACGGGCGTTGAGGTCGAGATACTCCGACCACTTCTCGGGCAGATCGTCCTCGGCGAAGATGGCGTTCACCGGGCACTCCGGCACGCACAGGTCGCAGTCAATGCAGACGTCGGGATCGATGACCAGGCAGTTGGCGCCCTCCCGAAACGCATTGACCGGGCAGACGCTCACGCAGTCGGTGTACTTGCACTTGATGCACGGCTCGGCAACGACGTACGTCACGATCAGGACCTCCGTGTCATGATTCCTGCTGGCCGCCGCCGCGGCGGGCCTTGATGAACGACCCCACGCCCAGCAGCACGTAGGCAAGGCAGGCGATGGCCATGATGGCCTGCACGGCGACGGCCGTCGGTCGGGCGAGCTCGTCGCCGGTCATGAGGGCCGGCAACTGCATGAGACCCCTGACGGTCCCCGCAAAACCCAGCACGCCGATGACCACGGCGATGTGCATGGCATGCTTGCGTCTCGACTCGTTGAGTGCCACGAAGCCGAGAATCATCAGAGGCAGGCCGAAAAACGCCGGGATCATCGCGGTGATGCTCTCCCGGCCCGTGCCGAAGTAGCCGCCGAGACCGAGAGCGACCAGCACGAACCCGAGCCCGATTGTGATCTTTGCCATCGAACGATGCTCCTGTTTCCGCCGGGGGCAGTATCTCGTTTCGCCGCGGGGAATGCTACCCGGAGCCGGCCTTGTACGGAACCGCGGGGCCATGCGTGCTTTCCGCTCGATCCGATAAACGGGCCCCGTGACGATCGCGCAGCACGATGCGCGCGAAATTCAAAAGGTTTCCAGGTGCGCGCCGGGCGGGCTGGCCATTGCCGGGTGGAAGGGCGATCAATGCCGGGGGGTCGCGGCCCATGCACGGCTGCTCCGCATCGACGCCATCCGAAGAAACCGTCTTCTCCTGCTGGAGGGTTCCGCCCATGCTCCTTGGCTTTCTGTCACGTCATGCACTCGGCCTCGGCGTGCTCGTCGCCGCCGCCGTCGCCGGCCCCGCCCCCGCGGGGATCAAGCTCATCACGCTTCCCGCCCGCGAGCGGGTCGAGATTCAGCTCGACAATCCCGCCCGAACGCTCGTCGAGGAAGAGCGGGTGGTGCCCCTGGCCGAGGGCGTCAACGACGTCGTGTTCGCCTGGGCCAACACCAACATCGAGAAGGCCAGCATCCAGTTCCGGTGCCTGACCCGCAACGAGGACATCAAGGTCCTCTCGGTTTCCTATCCCCCGGGCGAGAACGCGCTGACCTGGCAGGTCTTCTCCCCCAAGGCCGGCTCGGCCCGGGTGAGAATCAGCTACCTCATCGGGCGGCTGGACAAGTCCTTCGTCTACCGGGCGATCGCCGACCGCGACGAGAAGACGCTGACCTTGTGGCAGTACATCCAGCTTCACAACAACGCCAACGAGGAGTTCGGCGAGGCGGGCATGTACGCGGGGTTCGGCGAGCGGCTCGAGCGGCCCATCGGCGCCAACGAGACCAAGCGGCTTCTTTCCAGCCGGTTCACGGACGTCCCCGTCAGGAAGACGTACACCGCCGACCTGTCGTCGTACGGCTATCTCGACCCCGCCAAGAAACAGCTTCGCGTTCCCATGCACTACGTGCTGTGCAACGACCGCGCCAACGGCCTCGGCGAGTATCCCCTGATGCCGGGCAAGGCCCGCATCTTCCAGGACGACGGCCGGGGCACCGTCGCCTTTCTCGGCGAGGACTGGGCGCCCTTCACGCCCCGCGATGACGACATGACGCTCTATCTCGGCGTGGCCAAGGACATCGTCGTCAAACGCACGATCGATCGGCGCGACGAGCGGCGGCTCCTGGGCCGTCTCAAGGAGTTCGACGTCGTCGTGAAGTACGAGATCGAGAACTTCAAGGACCGGCCCGCGGTGCTCGACATCGCCGAGTCCATCACCGCCCTGCGGCAGGAGATCCTCGGCAACACCGGCCGCCCGGTGGAGTGGGTGCTGGGCGAGCAGGGAACGCTCACGGAGACCGATCCGAAGAAGTCCACCGCCGACCGGCCCGTCTTTCACGTCGAGCTTCCGCCCCGCGGCGACGACCAGAAGGCCGTCAAGCAGGTCCACACGCTCAACGTCGTCATCAAGAACGAATGGTAAGCCACCCTCCCCGCCAAGGATCACAACGATGAACGCTACCGTTGTCTCGACCTTCTTCGCCCTCGCGCTGTCCGCGCCCGTCGCGGCCGCCAGCAACGTGGACGTGTCCACCATCCCTGACCGGGATACGGTGCAATTGACCATCTACAACAGCGAGGACCTGACCCTCGTCCGCGAGACCAGGCACATCACCTTCCGCAAGGGCCTCAACCCGCTGCAGTTCTCGTGGGCGAACACGCTCATCGATCCTTCCAGCGTGGACCTGCGGTTCCGCACGAACATCGGCGAGCTGGACGTCCTCGACACGACGTTTCCCCACAGCAAGCCGCAGATGCTCTACTGGAACGTGTCCAGCGCCATGGACGGCGACGCCGTGGTGGAGATCACGTACTTCACCAGCGGCATCACCTGGGCCGCGGACTACGTCTGCGTGAGCGACGCCGGGGAGCAGGAGATGTCCTTCGAGGGCTTCGTGCGGATCACCAACGGCTCCGGCGAGGACTACGCCGACGCCCAGGTGCGGCTGGTGGTGGGGGAGATCAACCTCGTGGAGAAGGTGGCGGACCTCGCGCGACGCGGCCTGATCTCCGCCGACGAGGCCCGCGGCTACATGGAGCGTGACGTTCGGGTCAGCCAGTTCGCGCCCAAGGCGCGGTCCGAGCTCGCCCTCGAGATGGCCGGAAGGATGGACCGGGCCGCCGCCGCCCCCAAGGAGATCATCAAAGAGGGGCTCTCGGAGTACTTCATCTACACGATCGACGGCACCGAGACCATCAAGCACAGCTGGTCAAAGCGGATGCGGCTGTTCCAGGGCACGAGCGTCCCCTTCCGGATCCAGTACCGCTACCGCCCCGCCGAGTACGGCAACGAGCTCGTGCGGCTGTACCTGCTTCGCAACGACACCAAGAGCAAGCTGGGAACGACGCCGCTGCCCGACGGCATCGTGCGGCTCTTCCGCGCCAACGGCCGCGACGGCCTGTCCTTTCTGACCGCCTACCAGACCAAGTACGTCCCCATCGGCCAGGAGATCGAGCTCAACCTCGGCCGCGACCCGCAGGTCATCCACGAGCGGGTCCGTCTGCGCAACTGGCGCGACAACTTCTGGTTCCAGGGGCGACGCCCCAAGCTCTTTTTCAGCCCCGACAAGGGGCACCAGATCCTCCCGGACTACCGCGTCGTCGGCTGGAACGACAACGAGCAGTGGGTGGAGCGGATCAGGAACTACCGCAACAAGCCCATCGACGTCGAGATCCGCCTGAGCTTCTCCGGTCACGTGGAGTTCACGAGCAAGCTGAACCCCAAGCTGCACGACTACCGCAGCCCCCAGTTCACGGCCCGCATCAAGGCCGGCAAGGACCAGGACCTCGGCTACGACGTGACCTACCACCAGGGCCACAACAAGAAGCAGGACAACGTCACCCTCAATCGCGGTTGACGTCAGCGAGAATGGGGTGAGTTCCCCCTGGTGGGGACGGCGGCGCCGGTCGAGGATGGCTCGCGATCGTCGGTCGAGCCGATAAAGGGTCACGGTGGAACTACCCCGTCGCGATCGCGGTGATGAGCTGGTCAAGCCGGGCGAACTGATTGCCCTCCGTCGGCGTCTGCGCCAAGCCGCGCCGAGGCACGACCTGGCCACGGTGATCGCCTGTGCGTTCGATCATCGCACGCGAATGCTCCCGTTCATCTTCGCCGACACTCGTATGGCCCCGGCCGGCGCCCGCGCCGTCGGGTCGGCCATGCTCGACGCCGGGTTCGACAAGACCCGCATCGTCCTTCAGCAATGGAGCCGTCGGTTTCGACCGTCGCTCATGCGGCTGGACGGCCGGATCCCCGACCTGTTCATGGTCTCGAGTATGGGCATGCACGCCGCGCCCTGCCGGGCGCTGATCCGCGACGCCTGGACGATCGACCCGTCGCGGCGGCCGCTGATCATCGTCGGCGGCTCCTACGCCGTGTACGAGTCGTTCAAGGCCTTCAGTGCCGATGCGGGTGACCCGGCCGGCCCCGACGTCGCGGTCACGGGCGAGGAGTTCGTGCTCCTGAGCCTGCTCGAGGTGCTGCTGTCGACACGCGCCGGCAATGAATCGATGCGATCGGCGTTCGGCCGCGCGCGTGACAGCGGGGCCCTGGACGACATTCCCGGGCTCGTGTACCCGCTCGGCGATCGCGACGGGGTGGCCGAGGAGCTCCGGGACACCGGGATCCAGCGTCTGGTGTCGGACCTCGACGAGCTGCCTCATCCGGTGCTGGGCTACCGGATTCTCGAGCCGCCCAGCCGCCGCGCGACGCTCAGTGCGCAGCCGTTGCCCGCCGGGGGCGTCCGCCGGCACAGCCCGCTCAGCTCGCTGGTCATGACGTTCGGGTGCAAGTTCGCCTGCCCGTACTGCCCGATCCCGGCCTACAACCAGCGGAAGTTCCGCGCCAAGAGTCCGAGTCGAATCGCCGACGAGATGCACCGGCTCAACCGCGAGTACGGCCACCGTCACTTCTTCGGGACCGACGACAACTTCTTCAACGACAAGCAGCGGGCCCTGGAGATCATGGAGACCCTGGCCCGCGCCGAGCCCGACGGCTCGCCGCTCAATCGCCGGGTCCGCTGGGCCACGGAGGCCACGGTCCACGACACCCTGAGAATGAAGGAGCATCTGCCGCTGGCACGCGAGGCCGGCTGCCGCGGGCTCTGGATCGGCGTCGAGGACCTGACGGCCACGCTGGTCAAGAAAGGCCAGAGCGTCGACAAGACCACCGACGCCTTCAGGCGTCTTCGGGAGGCCGGCATCTGTCCGATGCCCATGATGATGCACCACGACACACAGCCCCTGTACACCAGACGGGGTGACTACGGGTTGATCAACCAGCTGCGGCTGCTGCGCAAGGCGGGGGCGGTCTCCACGCAGATCCTGATGATCGTGCCCTCGCCCGGCTCGAAGCTGTACGACCCGACCTTCACCTCCGGACAGGTCATCGACCGCGCCGGGGGCCGGCGTGTCGATCCGTACATGCACGACGGCAACTACGTCATCGCCTCCAGCCACAAGCGGCCGTGGCGCAAGCAGCTCAACCTGCTGGCCGGCTACCTGTACTTCTACAACGTGCTGTGGCTGCTTGTCGAGCTGCTTCGCAGGAAGACCAGGGTCGGCGACAAGCCCGTCTCCATGCAGCTGGTGGGCATCCTGGGGGTGACCCACAACATCCGCCGCACGCTCGGCTGGGCGGTTCGTCTCATGCTCGGCCCCATCGTTCGGGTGGCCGAGCCGCCGTCCAGCCGCATCCCGATGCGAGACGTGCACGGCGGGCCCGCGAGCCACGCCCTCTCCGTCGTGACGCCGCCCCGGCAGGGCGCCGCACGCGACACGGCGGCACTCACGCGCCGCTGACGGCCCCGCCGGCGTCGCGTCATGACGGGGCGGGGCCCGTGTAGCGGAACACGATCCCGTCGCGGAGCCACTGGTCGAGGTCGTCGGGCTCCTCGGCCGCCACGGGCACGAAGCCGCGGTCGCGCAGCTCGTCGAGCATGAACCGCGCCCGGCCGTGCGGGCCGAAGATCACCAGCCGCCCCTTCGGCTTGAGGGCGCGGGCGATGCTCTCGTAGAACTTCGGCCGCGCGGAACGCGTCACGTGGCTGGCCACGTCGTGCAGCATCGCCGTGTCGAGGCTGCCGGCCGGCAGGCAGACGTCGTGGGGCACCGAGAGCACCGGCACCACGTTGGGCGTCCTCCAGCGACGCAACCGGCGGACATGGTCCTCGCTGATCTCCACGGCGTACACGAGACCCTCAGGGCCCACCGCCTGGGCGATCGCCTCGGCCAGCCAGCCGGATCCCGCGCCGATGTCGGCGATCACCTGTCCCGGCCCGACGTCGAGGACCTCGAGGACGCGTGCGGCCCGCGCGCCGGCGCTCGACGCGGTACGACGGCCCAGCGTCACGACCATCTCCATGGTCGCGCCGGACCTCAGAAGGACCACTTCGACACGGTCGCCGGGTCGGTGCTCGAGGATCGTCTCCGACAGGCGGCCGGACGAGGCCGTCTGCTCGCCGTCGAGACGGAGAATGACGTCGCCGGCTTGCAGACCGGCGTCGGCCGCGGCGCTGCCTGCAATCACCCGGTTGATCGTGACTCCGCCCCCGCTCGACTCGCCCATCTCGACACCGAGGAAGGGCCGGCCGGTCGGGCCGTCACCGGCCGCGGGCGCGGTGACCTCATCCGTCGGGCCCAGCGCGACGCAGTCGAGAAGCACCGCTCCCGGCTCGAGACAGGACAGCTCCAGGACGTGCCGGCCGGGACCCAGCGAGACGGCGTCGAAGCGCACCTCGACGAGCTCGTCACGTGCGCCGCGCTGCAGGGCGATTCGTGTCCGGCCGTCCCGGGTCAGCGGGTCGTCCCAGAGCCTGGCCGAGATGACCGCCGCGTCGGGGCCGTGCACGACGGCCAGCGACACCCGGTAGGTTGCGTTGTCCGCCGCGACGAGGTTCAGACGCAGTGTGTCACCGATCCCCGCCTCCCAGAGGAGCAGCTCGCCATGACGTGAAAGGTCCGAGCGGACCGGGGAGGGTCGGCCCGCGCTCGCGTTTGGTCTGAGATCCGCCGCGGGGCGGCAGGGCGTCTCGGCGGCCTGCATCAGGACCGGCCGCGCCCCGCCGCCGGTCGCCAGCATCGTGATCGTGAGCGCGGCCGCGGCCAGGCGAAAGCAGGGTCC
>JBFGEG010000098.1:0-13485 GCA_041580235.1 Phycisphaerales bacterium | reverse complement strand
GGCCGTACGGAGCGCTCAAACCAGTAAGCGAGTGTCGGCCCGGAGGGCCGTACCGAGCGCTCAAACTAACAATCACCCCAGCTGCCCAGCACCCCGAGAAACTCCTCGATCCCCACGCCGTCACCGTCGAGGTCGCAGGACGTGCCGAGCTGGCCCCATTGCCCGAGCACGGACAGAAAGTCCTGGATACCCACCGTGCCGTCACCGTCGCCGCAGTCGAACGGGCAGCACGTGGTGAGCCCCTGCTGGAACTCATACGCCCCCATGTCCACGACGGGACACTCGCCCGCGCCGGCGTCGAGCGCCGCGGGGTCGTCGACGAACCGCGGATTCCCGTCGAGATCCAGCGGGACCGGCTCCAGGGTGTCCGCGTCCCCGTCCACGTCGGTCAGGTCCGCGGGCACGGCGCCGTTGTCGCCCGTGTCGATGCAGGGCGAGCCGGGGGTGAGCCGCAGGTCACCGGCGCCGGCGTCCACGAAGTTCGGGGCCGCGGCGGTGTTACCGGTGCCGGGGAAGCCGCCCTCGACGGCGCTGTAGGTGACGGCCGGCGTGCCGCCGCCGTCGAATGACCCCGGCGCATTGCTCCAGAGAATGCAGCTGGTCAGGACCGGGTCGCTCAGGAACTCGTTACGCATGACACCGCCGCCCGAGGAGGCGGTGTTGCCGCTGAACGTGCAGTTGGTGACGGTGGGGCTGGCCGTGTTGAGGTTCATGACGGCGGCCCCGATGGTCGCGGTGTTGCCCGTAAAGAGGCAGTTGACGACGCTTACCTCCGCGACGTCGTTGATCATGCCGCCGCCGCTGTTGATGGCCGCGTTGCCGTCGAAGACGCAGTTCGCCACGGCAGCCGTGCTGAACAGAGAGTAAAGCCCGCCGCCCCGCACGGCCGAGTTGCCGGTGAACGTGCAGCCCGACAGCACGGGGCTGCTGCCGGTGCTGTACATGCCGCCCCCGAACCCGGCGATGTTGCCGGCAAAGACGCAGCCGGTCACGCGTGGATCGCTCGACTCGTTGTACATCCCGCCGCCGTCGACGTCGGCGCTGCTGCCGGTGAAGGTGCAGCCGATTACGGTCGGGTTGCTGCCGTCGCAGTTGGACATCCCGCCCCCGTAGACGGCGGCCTGGTTGCCGTCGAACGTGCAGTCGATCACGGTCGGGCTGCCGGCGACGTTGGTCATGCCCCCGCCCCGATCGTGGAACACCGGCTCACCCGCGCCGTTGGCCCTGGCCCCGCGGACGGTGAACCCGTCCAGAACGGCGGTCTCGTCGGTGCCGCTGCCGGTCGTGACGTGATAGCTGTTGTCGGCGGCGGTGTCCGCGCCGATCTCGCCGCTGAGCACCGATTCGTGCACGGCGATGTCGCGGGCGTCGGGATCAGGCGCGCCGATGCCGGCGTAGCCGCCGCGCAGCGACACGCCGCTGGCCAATTGAAAGGTCGCGGCGCGATCACCGGGCGTGACGTTGCCCGCCTCGTCGGCGTCGGGCGTGTAGGTCCCGCCGGCCACGCGGATCTCGGTGCCGGGACCAGCCGCGGCCAGGGCGTCCTGCAGAAATCGGAAGGCCGAGCCCCAGGTCAGCCCATCTCCACTCGGGGCGGCGTCGTCGTCGACACGCAGCACCGTCCCGCCGGAGGCCGAGGCGGCCAGCACGGTCGCGGCTGCGACCCACAGCGAGCAACGGACGGGTGTCATGAAAGGCGTGATCTTCCTCCTCCGGTGCCTCCGGCCCCGGCGAAGCAATGGTACTGGCCCCCGGAAACCCGGACCACCTGCACTGACCCGGTGTCCGGTAAGCGCCCGACGTTGACGGCTCCGGGCGCAGCGGGCGCGTGAAAAACCCCTGCGTGGGCAGGGGTGGGGACGTGGCGATGGGAGGACTCGAACCTCCGACCTAGGGTTTATGAATCCCTCGCTCTAACCGGCTGAGCTACATCGCCAATGGGGTTCGGAGCCGGGGCATTCTAAGGCTTTTCGGCGGCAGGGGGTGCTCCGGTTGAGCGGGCGGCGGGTCCTACCATTCCGGGTCGGGTGGGGGTCGGTCGGGGTTGGGGAGATGCTCGTTGGACAGAGCGGTGATGTCGTCGAGTCGTCGAAAGGGCGCGATGGCTGCGGTCGGGTTCGCGGCCGCGCTGACGGCGGCGCCGACCGCCCGCGGCGGTGACGGCGCGCTCATCGCCGACTCGGCCGCGGAGTTCTCGTCCGTGCAGGGCTCCGGCAACTGGCGCTACGGGTATTACGCGTCGGACACGGACCCCGGCAGCTTCACCGAGCTGTGCTGCTACGACCCGGCGGGCGACTTCGGGGCGTGGTGGGAGCGCGCCGCCAGCCAGCCTCCGTGGAACCTCGTCTGGGCCGACGGCCAGCAGCCCGATGAAACCTGGACCGTTCGCCGGTGGATCGCGGAAGTGTCGGGGGTCGTTCGCGTGGACCTCACCACCGATCACTTCTCCGATCAGCTGGGCGGCAAGACGATCCAGCTGCGCGACGCGTCGGGTCTCCTGTACGAGCGGGTCCTGCCGCCGGGAGCGGGGGGACTGCTCACGGAGTCGGTCTTCACCATCGTGGCTCCCGGCGAGCCGCTGGATGTCGCGGTGGGCGCCGACGGCGACCCGACCGGCGACGCCACGCTCGTGCAGATCGAGATCTACCGGATCGCCGTCAGCGCCCCCGCCGTCGACGCCGAGACCATCGTCGAGGTCGAGGCCGATCCGGGCGAGTGCCTCTCGACGGTGGTGCCGGCCGAGCCGGCGGTGACCCCGGGCTGCCAGGACGGCACGATCTTCATCACGCCGTCGCGCAGCGACGGGCTGGCGATCGACGACCCGTACCCCGTGGGTATCACGCGCATCGACTGGGCGATCGAGGAGCTCGACTGCCCCAACGAGTCACCGACATTTCAGCAGTGGATTGTCGTCCGCGTCGCCGGCTGCCCCGGCTGCGGTCCGTGCGGCGTCCACAACGTCACGCAGGACGTGCTGTATCTGACGATCCAGGGTGCCATCGACGAGGCGGACGACGGCGACGAGATCGTCGTCGCGGCGGGGACCTATCACGAGACCATCGACCTGCTCGGCAAGCCGTTGACGGTGCGGACCGGCGACGGGCCGCAGGTCACGACCATCGACATCCAGGGTATGGACGATAGCGTCGTCAGGGTCGTCAGCGGCGAGGGGCCGGACACGGTCCTCGACGGCTTCACGATCACCGGCAGCGCCCGCAGCGGTGACGGCGGCGGCATGCTCATCTCGCAGAGCAGCCCGACGGTGACCGCCTGCGTGCTGGGCGACAACGAAGCCGCCGGCCAGGGCGGGGGTGTCTACTGCACGGCCGGCAGCCACCCGGCGTTCGACGGCTGCACGTTCGTCGCCAACACGGCCGGCGTCCACGGCGGCGGTCTGTACTCGACGGGAAGCTCCCTGACGGTCACCCGCTGCGTGTTCGCCGGCAACACCGCGCTGCGCGGCGCGGGCCTGTACCTGCTGGGCGGCCCGGGCGGCGACGTCGTGAATACGGTCTTCAGCGGCAACAGCGCGGCCGAGGGGGCCGGCGTCTGGATCGGCGTCTTCGACTTCGACGCCGTGGTCCGAGTCACCAACTGCACCTTCAACGGCAACGCGGGCCAGCTCGGCAGCGGAATGTGGATGGCCTCGGCGTGCGAAGCCCGGGTCGACGTGACCAACTGCATCCTGTTCGACCAGGTGGTCTTCGAGCCGTGCCCGGATCGCTGCTACGACTTCAACAACGGAGTCTTCGCATGCGGTTCGGGCAACGTCAACGCCGATCCGCTGTTCGTCGACCCCGACGGCGCGGATGCGACGATCGGGACGGCCGACGACGATCTGCGTCTGGGGCCCGGATCACCGTGCGCCGACGCCGGTCACAACTGGGCGATCGCGGCCCTCGCCGACACCGACCTCCTCGGTGAGCCGCGGTTCGCCGATGCCGCGGTCCAGGACACCGGCTGCGGGACGCCGGTCGTGGTGGACATGGGCGCCCACGAGGTCCAGGGCGATGCAGTCGCCGTGAAGTACGGCGACATCAACGGTGACGGGACCGTGGGCATCGCCGACTTCCTGGCCGTCCTGGGCAACTGGGGGCCGTGCCCCGACGCGTGCTGCCTTGCCGACCTCGACCGCGACGGGGTCGTGGGGATCACGGACTTTCTCGTGGTGCTGGGAACGTGGGGCTGAGACGCTCGGGGTGCAGGCTGCTCTAACGCTGGCGGATCCTGCCGGCGGCGGATCCCGTCTCGATCGTCGGCGTCGAGTCGTCCGGCGACGCGAGACCGCCGTCGGGTCGCAGCCACCGGGTGAGCGGAGGCGTCAATGCGTCTCGGGACGAATCCGGTGTTGCATGGGCGATGGCCGCGGCGATGAGCCCCATGAACATCGGGTGCGGCGCGAGCGGACGGCTCGTGAGCTCCGGATGAAACTGCCCGGCGATGAAGTACGGATGTGAATCGAGCTCGAGCACCTGCATGATGGGGTGCTTCGGGTGGCGGCCGGAGAAGGTCAGCCCGCCGGCGGTGAGGCGGTCGATGTAGGCCGGCTCGACCTCCCACCGGTGACGGAACCGCTGGCGGATGGTCGCCGCGGTTCCCGGCTCGAAGAGGAACCACGCCAGGGTGCCGGGGTGCAGCAGCACGTCGTGAGCGCCCAGCCGCATGGTGCCGCCGAGCCCCTCGATCTCCTTCTGCTCCGGCAGCTCGGCGATGACCGGGTCCGTGCACGCGGCGTCGAACTCGGTGGAGTTCGCGCCGGCCAGGCCCAGCACGTTGCGGGCGTACTCGATGACCGCCACCTGGAAGCCCAGACAGATGCCCAGGTATGGGATTCTGTGCCGACGCACGTGCTCGACGCAGGCGATCTTGCCCTCCACGCCGCGCTCGCCGAAGCCGCCGGGCACGATGATCGCGTCGATGCCCTCGTCTTTGAGCCGCGCGGCGGCGTTGTCCGTCGTGATGTCCGACGTGTCGAGCCACTTGATGTCCACGGCCGCGGAGAGGTGCGTCGAGGCGTGCTCGATCGCCCGATCGATGGAGGCGTAGGCGTCCCGCACCGCGGTGTACTTGCCGGTGATGCCGAGCGTCACCTGGTGACGCCGGGGCGCTCTGATCTTGTTGGCATACTCCGACCAGCGGTGTCGCGCCGTCTCCTCATGAACGGGGTCGATGCGGTCGTACAGATTCAGGATGGCGAGGATCTCGCGGTCGAGCCCCTCGGCCCACATCGCTTCGGGAATGGTGTAGATCGACTCGCGGTCGTGCATGGAGAAGACACGCTTCATCGGCACGTTGGAGTACATGGCCACCTTCTGCATGACCGTGTCGGAGACGGGGTTGTGGGCTCGGCAGGCGAGGATGTGCGGCTGGATGCCCGCCTCCATGAGCCGCTTGATGCCCAGCTGGGCCGCCTTGGACTTCTGCTCGCCCAGGATCACCGGCTCGATGACGTAGGTGAGGGCCACGAAGCACGTCGACTCCGGGCCCTCCTCGAAGGCCAGCTCGCGGAGCGCCTCGATATAGAAGCTGTTCTCGTAGTCGCCCACCGTCCCGCCGACCTCGATGAAGACGACGTCCACCGGCCGCCCGCCGGGGCCGCCGGTCATTGCCAGCTCACGCAGGTGCAGCTTCACGAGGCCCGTGACGTGCGGGATCATCTGCACGTCACGGCCGAGGAACCCGCCCTTGCGCTCGCGTTCGAGGATGTCGGCGTAGATCTGGCCGGAGGTGACGAAGTTGGCCCGGGTCAGGTCCTGGTCCAGCACGCGCTCGTACGTGCCGAGGTCCATGTCGCACTCGGTGCCGTCGTCGAGGACGAACACCTCCCCGTGCCGCAGGGGGTTGAGGGTCCCGGAGTCGATGTTCAGGTAGCCCTCCATCTTGATGGGGGCGACCGCCAGGCCCTTGTCCTTGAGCAGCTTCGCCAGGGACGAGCTGAAGATCCCCTTGCCGAGACCGGACATGACCGTGCCCAGCACCGCGACGTACTTGTGGCGGCCCCGCACGTACCCTTCGGGCACGGGAGAGTGAAACTCGGTGGTCTCCTGGGAGCGGCCGAACTGACGCAGGAACGCGGCGTTGTCGGGTTCCGCGGAGTCCGGTGACGTCGTGCCGGATGAGGGGGGCATTGCTGAATATATCAACCGGCGCTGGTTTCAGCAACACGCCGGGACCAGACGGCGGCGCGATCCGTCAGACCGAGCTAGCCCCAGTTGCCCAGAAGCGTGAGGAACTCCGTGATCCCCACCTCGCAGTCGCCGTCGATGTCGGCGACGCACGGCGGGCACGGCTCCGGACAAGCTCCCCAGCTTCCCAGCACCAGAAGAAAGTCGGCGATGCCCACGACGCCGTCGGCGTCGAAGTCCGCGGCCCGCCGGATGCGGTAGAGGCGTCCCTGACGTGTGAGCACGTAGGGCAGCCCGTCGGCCCCGCGCTCGATGGCCAGGATGCCCGTGGCGGTGTCGCCGAAGCCCAGCCCCCAGACGATCTCCTGACCGTCGGGCCCCGGCGGATCTTCCAGCGCGTTGGTCCGATCGTCCACTTGGTCCTGCAGGGCCGGCGTCTCGAAGGAGAAGCACTCGCGCGCAGCGTCGAGACGGAACGCCCAGAGGTGACCGTTGTTCACGCACCCCGCCAGGAGCAGGTCGTCGTAGCTCTCGCCCAGGGCCGAGCCGTGAAGGAAGTGCAGCCCGGTCACCCCGATCGTGTCGCGCCAGCTGAACGCCGGATCCTCGTAGTGCGAGCCGGCGAGCACGACGAGGCTGTCGATCGAGCCCCCCTGGTCGGGATGATCCAGCGGGCCCAGCAGATGCTTCCAGCCGCCGTTGAAGCCGGGCGTGATCCGATTGATCTCGTCGAAGAGCCCCGGGCCGTTGTCGCTCTGCCAGAGCGTGCCGGTGGCGGGATCAATGGCCAGGCCGAAGCTGTTGCGCACGCCGTAGGCGAGCCACGCCGACGTGCCGGGCTCCACGAAGGGGTTGTCAGGGGGGACGGTCCCGTCGTCGTTGATCCGGATGATCGTGGCCGGGTCGCTCACGACGCCGCCGGGATGGTTCACCGACAGCAGCGCTCCGCCCGTCTGCGCCATCCATCCGCCGTTGCCGGTCCGTCGCAGATCGCCGTACACGGTGGACAGCGTGCCGTCGGGGTGAAACACGATCGGGCCGCCGTGGTGATACCGCGTATCGATCGTGACGGCACGGATGACGGCGTCGACCATCAGCGGCCCTTCCGCGGCGTTGCCCGCCGCATCCCAGACGAAACGCTCGATGACGTTGAGGGTGGGGATGCTGGCGCTGAAGTTGGGGCCAAGCACGACGTCGTCCTGAGGCGTGTCTCCGCCCGGCGTAGGCGAGCGGTCGTACCGAACGTACACCAGGCCGTTGACCGCGAACCCCGGGTGAAGCTCCAGTCCCTGCACGCCGTACTCGGACTGGTTGTCCGTCTGCGACGAGGTCGAGATCACGTCGAGATCGAAGACGACGGGCCCCGGCCCCGCCACCACCCCAAGCTGAAGATCGACGCGGCGGATCCGGCCGTCGCTGCGGTCCACCGCCAGCACCGTGGTCTCGTCCACGAAGGCGATCGCCGTGGTCAGCGACGCACCGGTCGAGAGCCCGTCGGCCACGAGGTCCACCGCCAGGCCGGGGTCGGTGAGCGTCTGCCCGTGCGCGGTTGCCGCGACGGAGCCCATCCATGCAATCCAGATCCATCGAGATGCCACGGTCCTCGCCCTCCACCCGCCAAAAGACGTGTCGCCGGGCTGATTGTACCGGACACGTGTGAAGACACGTGAAGCGCCCTATTCTTTTGCTCCATCCCGGACACAAGGGGGTCCTTCCCATGCACCACGGTCACCTCGATCGCTCCGTGCCGTCAGTCACCTGTCTCGCACTGCTGCTCGCCGCCACCACGAGCCTCGCCGGCGGGTCGGAGACCCAGGGGGAAACCAACGCCTGCCTCGCGGGCAAGCTGGAGCGGGCGGCGTTCAGCGCCCGGGCGTATGACGAAGCGACGGGGCTGGATCTGCGGACGTTTCCGCCCGACCGCGTCGTCGACTACGAGCACATGAAGCTCGAGATGCGCTTCGACGACCTGGACCGCAAGCAGTTCTCCGCCACCGAGACACTGCGGTTCACCCCCATCGGCCGCCCCGCCGAGGCCGTCACCCTCGACGCCGTGGGCCTTCGGATCGAGTCCGTGACACTGAACGACAGCACGGTCGAGCACTATTGCGACGACGACAAGCTCACGCTGCGCTTCGACCCGCCGCTGCCGCCGGGCCGGCCCGCCGAGGTCGTGATCGCCTATTCGTGTCTGGAGCCATACGACGGGATGTTCTTCACACCCTCGTCCCCGGACGCCCCGCATTACACCGCCGAGGTGCACACCCAGGGCCAGACCGTCACGAACCGCCACTGGTTCGCGTGCCACGACTTTCCCAACGAGCGCATGACCACGGAGCTGATCGTGGATGTGCCCGCGGGATTCTCCGTCTCGAGTAACGGCCGTCTCGTGGGAAGTCTCCAGGACGGCGACCGCGTCATCTGGCACTACCTTCAGGACACGCCCCATGTCAGCTACCTCGTGTCGCTGGTCATCGGCAAGTTCGACATCGTGCGAATCCCGCACCCGCGGGTGCCGCTGCAGGTGTGGGTCCCGCAGGGGCTGGGGGACCAGGTCATGCAGACCTACGGTCGCACCGCGGCGATGATCGACCTCTTCGAGCGACGCTTCGGCGTGCCGTATCCGTGGGACCGCTACGACCAGCTGGTGGTCAAGAACTTCGGGCCCGGGGGCATGGAGAACACCTCGGCCACCACGATGTATCCCACCGCGATCTTCGACGCGACAGCCCTCGCCGACCGCGATCTGGACGGCCTGATCGCCCACGAGCTGGCCCATCAGTGGATGGGCGACTACATCACGTGCAAGGACTGGTCGCACATCTGGCTCAACGAGGGGGGCGCGACGTACGGCTCCGCTCTGTGGTTCGAGCACCGTGACGGGGAGGACGGCTACCTCGATTCGATGCGACGCAGCCTCCGCGGCCTCGCCCGACGCGACAAAACCACCAACGATCTGCCCATGGTCTCGCCGGTCTACGAGCACGCGTGGGAGAACTTCCGCCGCGCGGCCAACCCGTATTCCAAGGGTTCCTTCGTCCTGCACATGCTGCGGGCCATGCTCGGCGACCAGATCTTCTTCCAGGGCATGCAGATGTTCCTGGAGCGTCACGGGCTGGACACGGTCGAGACCGCCGACCTGCGCTACGTGATGGAAGAAGTCTCCGGCCTGGGGCTGGAGTGGTTCTTCCAGCAGTGGTGCTACCGCCCCGGCGTCCCGAAGCTCGCCGTCGAGATCCGCTACGACGGGCGGACCCGCACGCTCGAGGCAGACGTGGTCCAGACCCAGGACATCAACGAGCGGACGCCCGCCTTCCGGTTTGATCTGCCCGTCTTCGTGCGGACGGCCGGCGGCGACGAGGTGTTCGAGATCGACGTGCGCGAGAAGACCGCCTCCTTCCAGACGACGCTGGACGGCCCGCCGCACATCGTGGCCGTCGACCCGTGGCTGCACGTGCTCCAGGCGGCCGACGTGGACAAGCCGCAATCGATGTGGATGGAGCAGGCGATCAACGGTCCCACCATCGCGGCCCGGCACGCCGCGATCGAGGCCCTGGCCGACGTTGACACGCCGGAGACGATCCATCTGCTGTCGACGCTCATCACGGACGAGTCGGTCCGGTACACCCTGCGGAACACGGCCGTGGACACGCTGTCGAAGTACGGCTCGGCGCAGGCCCGCCGGACGCTGCTGGCCGCCGGCAGGGCGGGCGTCGCCGAGGCGCGGGTACGGGCCCGGCTCGTCGGCGCCCTGGACGACCTCGAAGCGGGCACGGTCACCGACCTGCTGGCCGACATCGCCGGCAGCGACCCCAGCTACGCCACGCGGGTGGCGGCGATTCGCGGCCTGGCGGCGCTGGAGGCCTGCGAGCATGCGGATCTGATCGTGGAGCTCGTCGAGTTTCCCAGCCAGCACGATGATGTGCGTCGGGCGGCGCTGACCGCCCTCGCCAAGCTCGATGACCCGCGCGGGCTCGACCTCGCGATGCGGTACGCCACCTACGGCTACATGGACCGGGCCCGGCCCGCGGCCATCGCCGCCATCGGCACGCTCGCCCACCACGATCCCGACCTGGCCGTTCCCTACCTGATCGCCCTGCTGGACGATCACGAGAGGCGGACGGTAGCGGCGGCGGGCGCCGCCCTCGCCCAGACCGGCGACGAGCGGGCGGTCGCGCCCATCCGGGCCATGAGCGTGTCTCACCCGCAACCGCGGATGCGCGACCGGGCGGAGGGCTGGCTCGAGACGCTCGAGAAGAAGCAGACCGGTCGGGAAGGCTGACCTGCACCAGGGGGTGGGCCACCGGCGGCTTGCCCGGCAGTGGGGAGGCACGGGCAGACACGCGGCCCGTGGCACCCGCGGACTTCAGCCCTTCGCCGCCCGTTGCACGAACGCCTCGTACTGCTCGGGCGTGTCGATGCCGTGATACGGGACCTCGGCGACGGCCACCGCCATGTCATAGCCGTGCTCGAGGATCCGCAGCTGCTCAAGACGCTCGATCCGCTCCAGCGGCGTGGGCTCCAGCCCGGCGAAGGTCAGCAGAAAGTCGCGGCGGTAGACATAGAGACCGACGTGCTTCAGGGGCGGCTGACCAGACGTGCCGTCGCGGTCATGGGGGATCAACGCCCGCGAGAAGTACAGCGCCCTTGCCGTCGCATCGAGGACGACCTTCACGATGTTGGGGTCGGCCGGATCCTCGTGATCGGTAAAGGGCGCGGCCACCGTCGACACGACGCACTCCGGATGAGCGTCGAGCGTGCCGATTGCCTGGTCGATGACCTCCGGGTCGATCTCCGGCTCGTCGCCCTGAACGTTGACGATGAGATCGGTCTGGAGCCGCGGCAGCAGCTCCGTGATCCGGCTCGTGCCGTTGGCGTGCTCGGAGCCGGTCATGGTCGCCTCGCCGCCGAAACCCTCGACCGCGTCGACGATGCGTCGGTCGTCGGTGGCCACGATGACCCGATCCACGAGGCGGGCCTGCCGGGCCCGCTCATACACGTGCTGGATGAGCGGCTTGCCCGTGCGATTCGCCAGCACCTTTCCCGGGAACCGGGCGGAGGCGTACCGGGCGGGAATGACGGCGGTGGCGGTGGGCACGAGGGTCACGCCGGGCCGCTGAGCTCCTTGATCAGCTCGTCGGCCTTCTTGCGACGGACGCGGATGTCGCGATAGGTGATGTCCTTGCGGGCGATGCTGGAGCAGATGTCGAGGGCCTCGCGGGCGAGCTCCAGCGATTGCTCGCTGCGGGCCTGCTCCATCAGCGAGACCATGAGGTCGTACCGGATGGCCAGCTCCCGCACCTTGTCCCCGCCCTCCATACGCTCCAACGCTTCCTTGTACTCCTGGATCGCGATGTCATGCCACGACTCGGCCGCAAAGCAGCGGCCCAGCATGTAGGCGGCCCGGACCCGCAGCTTGTGATCGTCCTTGGCCTCCTGGAAGCACTGCATCGCCTCTTCGTACTTGCCAAGCTCGACGGCCACCTCCCCCAGCCGCTGCTTGAGTGAACGGTCCGTGGGGTACTCCTTGACACGCTCGCCGTACTCCGCGTGCTGCAGGTTCAGCAGCTTCTGCCGCGCCTCGCGGTACGCCTCGCCCGGCTCCGCATTGCCGCCGGCGGTCTCCTGCTTCTCGGCCAGCGCGCGGACCGCGGCTTGTGCCTGCTCGATCCGGATGTCGCCGGCCGACATGCGGAACCGGTACTGCCCGGTGTCCTTGAAGCCCTTCATGAAGACCTGGTGGGCCTGCTCCTGCGCTTCGGGCGTGCCCACCGCCTTGAGGATCTGGCCGAACTGGTTGATGACGTCGGGAACGCCGGGCGTCTTCTCGTACTCGGCGCGAACCCGCTCGAGGTTGCGTTGCCCGACGTCGAGCCCGCCGGAGATGGACTCCTGCTCCTCCAGCTCGCGCTGCTTCTCGGGATCCTTGACGAACTTCCGGAAGCCGCCTTCCTCGCCCGCCGCCTCCTCGTAGCGGCCCTGGTCCATCGCCCGCTGGGCGCTGATGTCCTTCAGCTCGTTCTCCAGCTGGGCATCCTGCGGATCGAGACGCAGCGCGTCCTCGCCCGCGGCCAGAGCCTCGTCCCATGCCCCCAGCGCAGGGAAGAGGTCCTTGGCGGCGAGGAAGGTGCTCTTGCTGGGCTTCTTCTGGCCGCGAATCACGTTGAGCACACGCGGGCAATGCCAGCGTCCGACCTCGCCCACCCACTCGATCGCCTCAATGGAGGCCTCCAGGAACTTCAGGGCAAGCCCCGCGTTGTAGAGGTCCTTCATCCACGCGAACTCGGCGGCGGCGAACTCGTGGACGGGGTGGGGGCCCTCGAGCTTCTTGACCTCCTTGCCCGCGGCGGGCTTGCCCCCGCTCTGGGCATACTTCTTCGCGGCATCGAACATCGCCTCGTGGACGGACATCGGCGAGGGATCGAGCCGGATGCCGCTTGCGAAGCAGGTGAGGGCGTAGTCGTAGTTGTATCGCTCGGCGGCGGCGCGGCCGTGCTCGAACCAGCGGCGAGCCGTTTCCGGTTCCGGCTCAAACGCGGCAGCCTCCTTGCCGATGTCTTTGGTGTCGGGAGTGTCCTCGGTTTTCTTTTTGCCGAATCGAAGCGCCACGTGCGACTCCAGGTGCAGCTCCCCACAGTGTGTTCGCAACGAGGGTCCCGGCAGTTGCCGGCGCAGCGAAGCCCAACCCCGGAAGGTAGGTGCCTCCGGGGCGCCGGTCAAACGTCCGACACGCTGGCTGGCCCTCCAACGAAGGCGTAGCATAGATAAATGACGATCGACGTCGCCCGCCTTGAAATCCTGCATTACCCGAACCCGGTGCTCCGCGTCGTGGCTGAGCCTGTCGAGACGATCGACGACACGGTCCGGGCCGTTACCGCCCGCATGATCGAGCTCATGCACGAGGCGGACGGCGCCGGGCTCGCAGCGCCGCAGGTCGGGCTCGCGTGGCGGCTGTTTGTCACCCGAGGCCGGGATGAGCACCCCGATCGGGTGTACGTGAACCCGCGGCTGGCCCGCCTCGGCGGCGAGATGACGGTCCGGTCCGAGGGCTGCCTGAGCCTGCCGGGCATCAACCTGGACGTCCGCCGGCCGTCGTCGGTCACGATCATCGCCCTTGATCTCGAGGGCCGCGAGGTCGTTCTCATGGACAACGATCTGCTGGCCCGGATCTGGCAGCACGAGAACGACCACCTCGACGGCATCCTGATCATCGACAAGATGACGCCGATGGATCGCCTCGCCAATCGCAAGCTCCTCAAGGAGCTCGAAGCGGCTCGCAGCTCGTCGTGAACCTCGTCTACTTCGGCTCCGGCGCCTTCGGTCTCCCCACGCTCGATCGCCTCGCGGCGGCGCACCGCGT
>JBFGEG010000097.1:0-13505 GCA_041580235.1 Phycisphaerales bacterium | reverse complement strand
GTCCGGCGACCACCGCACGGCGTCCTTGGGGCCCCGCGGCAAGTTCGGGATCGTGGTCGTCTTGCCCGTCGAGATGTTGAGCCTCACCAGGTCGTCGTTCCACGGCTTGAGCCCCGCGCGGCGATCCTGGTTGGAGGAGATGACCAGCTGCCTGGAGTCCGGCGAGAAATCAAAGGAGAAGAAGCCCAGCGTGTCCTTGGTGTACACGGCGCGGTGCTCGCCCGTGTCCGCGTCGACCAGCAGCACCTGGTACCGCTGCCCGTTGAAGTAGCCGTCACCGTCGAGCCGGTACCAGTAGTGATCGATCACGCGCGGCGGATCGGAGAGTCCCTTCTCCTCGCGGTCCTTCTTGGCCTTGGTGGTCCACTCGGGGTCCTGCTGGCGAAAGCTCAGGGCGATGAGCCTGCCGTCGGGCGACCAGCGGAACGTGCCGACGGAGCCTTCGGGCAGCGTGGTCAGGGCCACCGCTTCGCCGCCCTCGGCGCTCATGGTGAACACCTGCGGCTGACCCTTGGTGCGGCCGCCGATGAAGGCGATGCGGTCCCCGTCGGGCGACCACCGCGGGTGGGTGTCCTTGCCGCCGCCGGTAAACTGCCGCGGCTCGCCCCACGCGCCGTTGCGGCCGGTACCCGACACCATCCACAGGTTGTTGACGTACTCGTTCTTGTCGCCGGCGTGCTTCTTGACGAAGACCACGTGGCGGCCGTCCGGCGAGATCTGGGGACTGTTGACGTAGTGAAACTTCAGCAGGTCCTCGGGCGTGATGCCCCGTCGGGCGGCGACCTTGCTCCGGGTGCGTTTCGAGGCTGAGAACGTCGTCATGTCGGCTCCCTTCGGCTTGGCCAGGGGTCGCCGGCCCGGTTGTCGCGGCCGGCCATCAGGATCAGCGTGTCATCGTAGCGTCCGGGTCTGATGCTACCCGGCCCCGGCAGCGGATCAACGCCCACCCTAAGATGCGTGCCGTGGTGCTACCGGACAAAGATCTCCTCGCCCGGCTGGTGGGCTTCGACTCGACCAGCGCCAACAGCAACCTGCCCATCGCCGACTTCATCTGCGAGTACCTCGACCGGCCGCAGGTGACGATCACGCGTCAGCCGAGCCCCGACGGCACCAAGACCAACGTCATCGCCGTCGCCGGGCCCGACGGCGGCGGTGAAGGGCTGACCTTCAGCGGCCACATGGACGTCGTCCCCGCCGGGGAGCCCGAATGGCGCAGCGACCCGTTCACCCTCACCGAGACCGACGGCACCTACGTCGGCCGCGGCGCCTGCGACATGAAGGCCTCGATCGCGCTGGCCATGAACGTCTTCGCCGCCGCGGATCCGACGCCGCTGCGCAAGCCCCTGGCCCTGCTGCTCACCTACGACGAGGAGCTGGGAACCCTGGGGGCCCAGCATTTCGTGGCCTCCTGGCCCGGCGACCGGGTGCTGCCACGCAACGTCGTGGTCGGCGAGCCGACGTCGCTGCGGTCCGTGCGTCTGCACAAGGGCCACCTCACCATGCGGGTGACGGTGACGGGCAAAGCGGCCCACAGCGGCTCGCCCCACCTGGGGACCAACGCCATCGAGAGCGGCGCCCGCATCGTCAAGTCGCTGGCCAACCTGGCGGGTCTCTTCAAGCAGAAGCGGTGTGACACGAGCGGGTTATTCCCGGCCGTGCCCTATCCCGTGCTCAACGTGTCGCGAATCAGCGGCGGCACCGCGATCAACGTCGTGCCTGACCGGTGCGTGGTGGAGCTTGGCATCCGCGAGCTGCCGGGCATGAACACCGAGGCCACCGTGGCGTGGGTGAGAGACACCGTGCTCAAGAGCGAGCCTCACGGCAATGTCACGGTCGAGGTGTGCAACAACAGTCCGCCGATGCTGCTCGACGACCGCGCGGAGATCAACCGGGCCGTCAGCGATCTGGTGCACCAGCGTCAGAGCGTCGGCGTCTCCTTCGCCAGCGACGCGGGGCCCCTGGCCGCACGCGGCTTCGAGTGCGTGCTGTTCGGACCCGGTTCGATCGAGGTCGCGCACCGGCCCAACGAGTTCGTGCCCATCGAGGAGTTTACTCGCGCGCGGGCGTACTACGAGCGTCTCGTCCAGCGGTTCTGCTCATGACCGTCATCATCCAGCCCGAGCTGACCTGGACCGGCACCCGATTCGAGCGGGGGATGCAGATCACGATCGACGACGGCCGGATCGGTGCCGTCGGCCCCGCCACCGACGCCGCCGATCCGTGGCCGAAGCGGGCGGTGCTGCCGGGCCTGGTCAACACGCATTCGCACGCCTTCCAGCGCGGACTCCGCGGCCTGGGCGAGCGGTTTCCCAGGGGCGGCGGCTCGTTCTGGAGCTGGCGGGACACGATGTACGAGCTGGTGGAGTCGATGGAGGAGACGACGATCTACGACCTGTCGCGGCAGGCCTTCACCGAGATGCTCGCGGCCGGGATCACGACGGTGGGGGAGTTTCACTACGTTCATCACGACGCGTCGGGGCGCGGTTACGCCTTCGACGAGGTGGTCGTGCGGGCGGCGGCGGACGCCGGGATCCGTCTCGTCCTGCTGTGCACGTACTACAAGACGGGGGGAATCGGCCAGGACCTGGCGGGAGGCCAGTCCCGCTTTCACACCGAGTCGCCCCAGGAGTACTGGACAAACTTCGACCGGCTCTCGTCACGGACCGACCCGACGTTGCAGTCGATCGGGGTTGCGGCCCACTCCATCCGGGCCGTGCCCCTGGAGGACCTCGTCGCACTGCACGACGAGTCCACCCGGCGGGAGGTCGTCTTCCACATGCACGTCGAGGAGCAGCCGGCGGAGATCAAGGCGTGCGAGGCCGCCCTGGGGCACCGCCCGATGGCGCTGCTCAACGAGCGTCTGGCCATCGACGAGCGGTTCTGCGCGGTTCATTGCACGCACACGGACCCCGCGGACATGGAGCCCTACCTGGCGGCCGGGGGCAACGTCTGCATCTGCCCGCTCACCGAGGCGAACCTTGGTGACGGCATCCCCGACGTGGCCGGCATCCTCGCCGGACGCGGCCGCATCTGTCTCGGCTCGGACTCCAACGCCCGCATCGACTTCGTCGAGGAGATGCGGTGGCTGGAATACGCCCAGCGTCTCTCAACGGAATCGCGTGGCGTCTGTGTCGATGCGGCCGGTCACGCCGCGGCAGTCCTTCTGGAGGCCGCCACCGCCAACGGCGCCCGGGCGCTTGGTCTCCACGCGGGTCGGCTCGAGGCGGCGGCGTCGGCCGACCTCATCGCGATCGATCTCGACGCCCCGCCCCTGTCGGGATGGACCGACGACACTCTGCTCGACACGCTGGTCTTCGGGGCCGGCGGCGACGCCGTCGCCGCGACCTGCGTGGCCGGCCGGTGGGTGCACGGTGAGGGGCCCGGGTCCCGCAGGAGCATCACGACATGAAGGAAACCGAACGCATCGGCCAGCAGATGAAACAGGCCTTCGAGGGCGGGGCGTGGCACGGCCCGTCCGTGCTGGAGATCCTCGAAGGGGTTGACGCGGCGACCGCGGCGGCCCGGCCCATCGCCGGCGCGCACAGCATCTGGGAGCTCCTGCTGCACCTGTCCGGCACCCAGACCGTCCTGCTGCGGCGAGTCGGGGGCGATGCCACCGAGCTCATGCCCGCCGAGGACTGGCCGCCCGTACCCGAGCCGACCGAGGACGCGTGGCGCGAGACGCTCGCGGCGTTCACCCGACGCGAAGCGCAGCTCCGCAAGGCGGTCGTCGCCTTTCCCGAAGAGAGGCTGAGCCGGCCGCTGGTGGAGGGCGGCACCTCGGCGTACAACAACTTCCACGGTCACGTTCAGCACCTGCTCTATCACGCGGCCCAGATGAGCCTCCTGAAGACGGCGAACCGGCAACTCGCGCGGTGAGTATCCCGGCGGGTCTGCCCGCGTCGGGCGGTTCCGGCCGCCGGTTGGATTCGAGTTCGACATGAAGCAGGCTGAGACGATACGACACTATCAGACCGGGGATCTCGACAGCTGCCGATCGTTGTGGATTGAGCTGACGGAGTGGCACCGCGAGATCTACCAGGCGCCCCACATCGGCGGCGACACGCCAGGCCGGCAGTTCGACGAGCACCTGCAGCGGGTGGGTCCGGCCAACCTCTGGGTCGCCGTTGTCGACGAACGGGTCGTCGGCCTGGCCGGGCTGATTCCCGGCGACGGCGAGGCCGAGATCGAGCCGGTGGTGGTCAGCGCCCCGTATCGAGGCGCGGGACTCGGCCGCCGCCTCGCGTCGACGGTCATCGATGCCGCCCGCAAGCGTGGCGTTGGCCATCTGTCGGTCCGACCCGTGGCCCGCAACGAGCGGGCGTTGCGGTTCTTCCGCAGGCTCGGCCTGGACATCGTGGGCCATGTTGAGCTGTTCACGAAGCTCACAGCGTCCCCGGCGAGCGAGTGGCGGGACGGTCCCAGCCTGGCGGGGTGTCGCTTCCGGTGCTGACGTACAACAACGCCCGCGTTGCCGCGGGCGTTGACTGAATTCCGGGAGCAGTGGCGAGACGCAGCTACGGCACGAGTAAACGGCCCTTGTCGACGACCTTCTTGCCGTCGATGGTGAACGTGCCGTTGAGCAGATGGCCGTAGAGACCGTAGGGCACCTCGTTGTCGCCGCCGGCCCAGGTGTTGCTGCCGATGCCGACACTGATCGTGCCGGCTCCCATCCAGCTGACGAGGCGGCTGTCCGACGGGGCCTTGACGTCGGGATTGATGCCGATGTCGATGGCGGCGAACCAGTCACGCTGCTTGGGTGCAGCGTCGTACGCCGCCCGGAGGGCCGTGATGTCGCTGTCGGCGGTCATCGAGGTCAGCTTGCCCTTGCTGAACTTCATCGTCAGGCCGTCGATGCGGCTGCCCTCGTAGAAGAACGTCTCGGCGACGAATGTTCCTTCGGCGGTCTTGGGCACCGGCGTGAGAAACACCTCGCCGGCCGGGAGCCAGACCTGGCAGGCCGGGCCCCCTGCGTAGCGATCCTCCGACGACACGACCCCGTCACTGACGAAGATCGGGCGCCCGGCGATCTCGACGGTGAGATCGGTCCCGTTGGGCGCCGTGATCCGGGCCTGTCGCCCCTTGGCGAGGGCCGCCTTGACGTCGGCGCCGATCACCTGGAGCTTGTCGTAGTTGGTGTTGACGCCCGCCCAGAAGATCTCGGAGAGCTTCTCGTAGGGCAGCGCGAACTGCCGGGCCAGGGTCTTTGTCGGATACAGATCGTTGCCGAGGTGAACCTGCACGACGCCGCGCTCGAGCATCTTCTTCTGGATCTTCTCGAACGCCTTGGCCCGTTCGGCCCGCCGGGCCGCAGGAATCTGGGCCAAATTCCCCTGCTGCTCAGCGAAGTCGACCGTGATCAGGGCATCAACGATCTCCGCCAGTCGCAGGGCGAACAGCGGCTCCTGCGTGTCGAACCGCTTGTCCACGTCAACGAACAGCTTGCGGCTCAGGCGATCGCTGCCGATGGCGATAAGCGGGTGGCTGCCGAGCTTCCGGACCTCGACCGCGAGATCCTCCAGCAGCTTCTGGTCGCGAGTGCCGCCCTCGATGAGCACGAGCTCGCCGGGGCGGATCCCCGCGGATTGGTTGACGATGGTGGCCGCAATGCGGCCCGTGTCGATCGTCGTGGTCGCTGACTCTTGCGGAGCCGCGCCGGCGGTCACACCAACCAGCACGACCCCGAATGCGAGCCCCATTACCCTCAGGGGTGTGTTCATGGCTCAGCCTCCTTTCTGGAAATGAGCCTCGAACCCTCCTGCTCCCTTCCTCGGAACGTGGTGGCGCCACTGCTCCCGATTCGCGCCCACCGACGCGTATGGTACCGCGCCGGTCGCGCGGACACCGGCCCGGGGAGTCGCCGTCGTTCGTTTGGTGACCGGCGCAAATTGCAAAGGCCGATCTTTGCCTGAGTTGCGCCGCGGTGACCGCCGACTCAGCCGGTGTCCCCGGCCTGATCCTCGCCGCTGACGGTCTTCTCGACGATGTCGCTGCGGCGGAGGCGGATCTTGCCGTAGACGGGATCAGAGATCACGTAGTACCAGTCGGCGAAGCGGGCGTTGAGCTCGCGGGCGCGCTGGCGGCCGTCGTCGATTTTCTGCTGGTGCTCCTGCTGCTTGCGCGCGTTGTCCTGCTCGACCTTTTCCCGCGCCTGCTGCATGGCCTCGTCGAGGGAGGGTTGCGTGTCGTCGCCCTCGCCGGCGGGAATGTCGTCGTCGGTGATCCCCAGGTCGGCAAGGTCGGGCAGCTCGACGATGTCCGGAGCGGGGATGAGATCGGGGTTGAACTCGGCGGTCACGAACAGGTAGCGGCCGGTGTCGCCGGAGGTCTCGTCGGTACCCTCCGTCGTCTCGTCTTCGCCGCCGCCGCGGGTCATCGCGATCTCCCCGAAACGCAGCGTGTACTGCACGCCGTCGTCGGTCCGCACGATCGTCTCGCCCTCATTGGAGAGCAGGCGGCCCTGGACGATGAAATAGCCGCGGCTCTGCAGCGAACGGACCGCCTCGTTGTCGAGCTGCAGCGCGTCCTCGGTCCGCAGCTCCGAGCTGAGACCGGCCGGCTTGCGATGCACATCGACGATCTCGAGGTCGTCCAGCGACCGGCTCAGCTCGCTGAGCCGGTTGGCCACGAGCGTCTCGTCCTCGGCCAGGTCGGGCAGGCTCCACTGGCGGGTCGTCGCGTCGTAGGCGAGCTCGAGGGTCTCGCCCTGAATGAGTCGGCGGTTGATCTCGTCGATCGAGTAGTCGTTGATCACCACTGCGGTGACTTCGTTGCTGCTGAGCTGCAGGAGATCCCTTTCGATCCAATCCTCGAACGCCGTCGAGAACTTGCCGGCGTCGATTCCGCACAGGTACACGCGGTCCACCCCCGGCACGCGGACGTAGCGCTGCCCCGGCGAGTCCTTGACGTCCTTGCCGATGATGAGGTCGGCGAGCGTCCCGCCGCCGGCGTCGGTGAGCGTGATCCGTTTGCCGACGCCGGTGGCGCCGGGCCCGGCCGAGCCCGGGTCGACGACGCCGTAGAGCTCATGGTCGGCGGGGCGATCGCTCACGTTGGAGCCCTTGAGCAAGCCGATCATGGCCGCCGTTGCCTCGGCGAACTGGTTCTCCGCGTCGGCGGGGTAGTTCTCGTGCGACGGGATCGACCACACGCCGTCGTGACGGGCCACCTTGAACGGCTGGGGCGTGCCGGTCTCCTCGTCGAACTCGATGATCTCCAGGGCCGCCGCGGTCAGGGGATCGTCGAATGCGGGAAAGAACGCCTCGCCCTTGTCGTCAACGATGCCGCGCCCCGGTACGTCGGGCCGCGCCACCCACGCCAGCAGCAGCACGCCGGCGGCACAGAGAAGGTAGAGCAACGTCTTGAGGGATTCACTCATGGCGGTCTACTCGGCACCTCGAATACGCTGCCGGGGAACGCCGATCCGCTCCAGGCGACGCCGCCGGCCGTACACGATGACGGCCAGCACCAGCGGCGGCACGGGCGGCAGCAGCACCGCCGCGAACTTGAACCGGTCCTGGATCCCGCGGACCTCCAGGGCGAGGTTGCGCTCGGTCCTCTCGATCTCGCGATCGCGGTCGCGCTCGAGCCGCTCGATGGTCGCGTCGAGGCGGCGCTCGTTGGCCTGCATCGCGGCCTGGATCTCCAGGGCCATCTGCTGCAGATCGATCCCTTCGCGCTGCTGGAGCCGCTGGATGTCCTCGTCGAACCGGGCCCGGACCTCGGTCTGCTGCCGCTCGAACTCCGCCTTGTACCGCTCGGACTCCTCGTTGGCCTGGTCGATGATCCCCTGCGTGCGCTGCTCCACCGTGGTCAGCGTCCGGTGGACGGGCCGGCGTTTGCGGATCTCGATGAACCGGTCGTCGCCGGCCAGATAATCGAGGACGTTGAGCACGAAGACGACGTTGTCGAACTGGAAGTTCAGCTCCTCGTCGGGCCCGCCGCCGCGCTCCCGAAGGATAAAGAAGATCGAGTACAGCATGTCGATGTCGCCGGCAAGCACGACGTTGATGTCGGGGGCCGGCTCGGTCGTGTCGGGGTTCGCCTCGCCGCCGCGGCCCCGGATCGCGGCCGCCAGCGTGTAGGGCTGCTGGGTGAGACGCAGGCGGCGGTTCGGATTGAGCCCGCCGGCGCCGAAAATCGTCCGCTGCAGGACCTCGTTGAAGGAGACCAGGCCCGTCTGGGTACCCGTCTCCACCAGCGGCGTGAACTCCAGCGATGAACCGGGCCGCGGCTGGATGAAGCCGGGGAACATGAGCATGATCTGCTGAAGACCGCTGGTGATGGGGTTGGACTCGTTGAAGGGCTCGCGGGCGCCCGAGCCGCGACCGATGAAGACCAGCTCCGGCGGCAGATCCGAGAGCTTGGGATAGGGGTTGTACTTGTCCCACACGATCTCGGAGCCGGAGAAGTCCACCTGCAGCGCGTCGAACAGCTGCCGGATGTCACCCTTGGGCTCGGGCGGCTGACGCTGCTGGAAGGGGTTGTTGCCGCCGGGCGGAACCCGCGGGGCGCTGGTTCCCGCCACGGCGGAGTCGCGCACGGGCAGGGGGTCCTCGAAGATCGCGGTGGGCGTGCCGCTGGTGATCGCGTTGATGACGTTGGTGAGCTGGGCGGCCGGCAGCGACGACGGCTGCACCACGAGCAGGGCGTCGTAGCGGCCGGTGATGGGCGAGGCCGCACTGACCTGCTCCGTCTCGTATTGCTTGTTGAGCTCCTGGATGATCTGCTCGGGGGGCCGGCTCGACATCGTCTGCATATCAAAGCCGCCGAAGAGACGAGCGTCGGTGCCGACGACGCCGATGGTGAGCCGCTGCTGCTGGCTGACGGTGGCGATGGAGCGGACGACCTCGTATTCGACCGGCAGGCCGCGATCGAAGAACGGTACGACGACCTTATCCAGGCCGCTCATGAACGCCGCCCCCAGAAAAATGCTCTCCACCGCGAGCTTGCCGCCGGTCGTGGACTGCACGGCGCGGGCCGTGATGCCGAACTGCTCACCCGCCTCGACCGCCTCTTCGCTGAAGACGTCGGTGTCGTGCACGCGAACCACGATGCGCTCACCGCCGATGGATTCGACCTCGCGGAGCATGTTCATCAGGTCGAGCCGTGTCTGCACGTAGTCCTCGGGCACGTCCGGGCTCACGTAGGCGTCGACGTACACGGGGCGCTCGGGGTCGAGCCCGGCCAGCAGCGTCTTTGTTTCGGGGCTGAGGCTGCTGAGCTTCTCGCTGGTGGCGTCCACCCGCCGGTCGAAACGCCCCGCGAGCACGGAGACGCCGACGGCCATCGCGACCAGGGCGACAATCCGCACCGTGTAATGGAGGCCCAGGGGCAGGGAGGCGGTGCGGCCCGCCCACAGTCGCCGCCGGATGAGCACCATGCTGAAAAAGAGCATGACCACTGCGATGGCGCCGAAATACACCACGCTCGACAGGCTCACCACGCCCCGCCCGAAGTCGCTGAACTGGTAGGCGATGCTGAAGCGCTTGACGATCAGGGCCACGTCGCGGCCGTGGATGACGTCCCCGTAGGCGGCGAAGACCAGCGGGGCGTTGAACGCGACGGCGAGGATGAAGGCGACCGTGAGGTTGCTCGTGAGAAACGACGCCGCCATGCCCACCGAGAGCATGGCCGCCCCCACGAACCAGTACCCCAGGTAGTTGGCCGCCAGCAGCCCGAGGTCGGGCCGGCCGAGACCGATCAGCACCACGACATTCGACATGGAGAAGACCAGGGCCACCGTGAAGATGGCCACGGCGGCCAGGTACTTGCCGATGACCACGTCGAAGTCGCGGGCGGGCAGGGTCAGCAGCAGCTCGTCCGTGCCCCGCTCGCGCTCCATGGCCCACACGCTCATGGTGACGGCCGGGATGAACACGAGCATGATCCAGGGGAGGCGACGGTTGAGCTGGTCGAGGTTGGCCAGGTTGGCGTTGAAGAACTCGTTGGGCCAGAAGGCGGCGAACGCGCTCATGAGCACCAGGGCGCAGATGAACACATAGCCGATCGGGCTGCTGAAGTAGCTCACGAAGTTCCGCTTGAAGATGGCGGCGACGACGTTGAATCTCATGGCGGTTCAGGCGGCCTCGGTGGTCAGCTGGGCGAAGCGGTCGTCGAGCGATGCTCCGCCCTCGTGAATCTCATCGGTGGTTCCGTCGAACACGAGCCGTCCCTCGTTGATCATCAGGATGCGGTCGGCCATCGCCTCCACCTCCTGGAGAATGTGCGTGGACAGCAGGACGGTCTTGTCGCGACCGAGCCGGCGGATGGTCTCGCGCACCTCGCGGATCTGGTTGGGGTCGAGCCCCGCCGTGGGCTCGTCGAGGATGAGCACCTCCGGCTCGTGCAGCAGCACGTGGGCCATGCCCACCCGCTGGCGGTACCCGCGGGAGAGCTTGCCGATCGCCTTGCCCACGACGCTGCCCAAGGCGCAGAGCTCGATCACGGCGTCGATGCGCTTCCGCCGCCGCGAGCCGGTGAGGCCGCGGGCGGCGGCGAAGAACTCCAGAAGCGATCTCGGCGTCATGTCGTCGTACAGCGGCCCGTTCTCCGGCAGGTAGCCGAGCCGCACGGCGCCGGCCAACCGGTCGGTGGCCATGTCGTGACCCGCGATCCGGGCGTGGCCGCCGGACGGGGCGAGGTAGCCGGTGAGGAGCTTCATGGTCGTGCTCTTGCCGGCTCCGTTGGGACCGAGAAACGCCGCCACCTGTCCCCTGGGGACGGTGAACGACACGTCCATCACGGCCGCGAAGCGGCCGTAGAACTTGGTGAGGCCGGCGGCCTCGATCATGGGGGCTGAATCGTTTCCGGGCACTTTGCTCATGGTCGAATGGCCCCTAGTCCTGAGACTTTTCGACGCCTGACATCACCTGGAAAAGATGCGCGTCGCCTCCGGGCGCGGCGTAGAAGGATAGCAAAAGGCGTCCGGCGGGCAAGGGGCGCCGGTCAGGTCAGCAGCTGGCCCAGAGCGTCCCAGTCCTCGGGGTCGGCCCACACGAAGCCGCCGAACTCGCCCTCGACCCGCACCGCCTCGATGGCGTGGAGGTTGATCCCGGCCGCCGCGATCTTCTCCAGCCACGCCACCAGGGCCCCGGGATGATCCGCCCCCGTCAGGTAGAAGGTCCGTCCCTCCTTCACCTCCAGACCGGCGGAGGCGGCGAAGCGGCGGAACGTCTCGGCGCTGTCGGGCACGCAGTAGAAACGGGCCTTGCCCTGACCGGCCCCATAGCCCCACAGCCCCACCAGGCTGACGTCCGCCTCCCGCATGCGGCCGGCCAGCCGGGCCAGCTCACCGGGCCGGTCGGGGACGCTGATCGAGAAGTCCGACATCATGGCCCACTTGGCGGTCATCACAGGGTGCCTCCGGCTCTTCGGAGTGTAGCGGATGAGCCGCTACGATTCGCCGCGATGTCCACGACCCTCGCGGATCACGTCTTTGTCGGCGTCCTGGTGATCGGGGTCCCGCTCTACGCGGCGGTATTCAGCTGGCCGAGACTGAAGCAGCGGCTGGGCTCCGACGATCCGGGCGTTCGGCCCCGGACCTACTGGGCGAACATCGTCGTGCTGTGGACGCTGGCCGCGGCGGCCGTCGGCATCTGGACCGGGGCGGGGCGTCCGCTGGCCGAGCTGGGCTTTCGCCACAGCACGGGTGGGCGGTTCTTCTGGGCCCTCGGTATCGCCGCGGTCCTGGGCGGCCTTCTGACGGCGCAGTATCTGCTGGTCCTGCGCTCCCCGGCGGGTCGCCGCAAGCTGCTGGCGCAGTTCGACCAGGTCGGTGCCTTCGTCCCGCGCAACCGCCGGGAGATGGCCCACTTCGCCGCGCTGTCGGTGACGGCCGGCGTCTGTGAGGAGATCCTCTACAGGGCGTTCCTGATCTGGTACGCCGTGCAGTTCACGGGAGCCTCGCTCACGGGGTCGGCGGCGGCGGTCGTGCTGGCGGCGGTCGTCTTCGGCGTCAGCCACCTGTACCAGGGGCCGAGCAACGCGTTGCAGGTCTTCGGACTCGCCATCGTCGGGGGTGGGCTCTACGTGCTCGGCGGGTCGCTGTGGATCGTGATGGCCCTGCACGCCTACATCGACGTCGCGGGCGGGCTCGTGTCCACGGCCGTGTACGGAAACCTCGATTCGTAGGCCGACTCACTCGCCGTCGCGGTCGTAGGGGACGATGCGCTGCCACTCGTCGGCGGCGGCCCGGGCGACCACGGCCACCACCGGCTCCGTGTCGGAGAGGTTGAACACCTCGTGGGGCACGTCGGGCTTGATGAAGATGAAGTCCCCGGCGGCGTTCTCGACGGCGTGCCTGAGCCCGGGCCCGTACTCGTGGCGGACACGCCCCTTCATGATGTAGAGCATCAGCTCGAAGCCGACGTGGATGTGGGCATGGGCGACGCCGCCGGGCGGAATGGTGGCGACGTTCATCGAGAGGTCCCGCGACCCCACGTTGCCTCCGGACATCCCGGCGCGGTAGTGGATCCCGTTCCAGTCGCGACAGTTGTCGTGATTGCGGATGACCAGGATGCCGTCGTGCCCCTCGACCTGCGGTTGCTCGCCCATGACGAAGCCCTCGTCCACGTCGCACCCCTGCGACGTGGCCGGATTCTAGTGCTTCCTTCGTACCCTGGTCCCCGTAGAATTCACTCGATGGCGTCCCTCCTGGTCGTCTCCGGATCGAGCGCGGGTGATTACTACCTGCTGGGTCGCGGTTCGGTCGTCATCGGCCGCGATGACGGTTGCCCGATCCAGATCGTCGATGAGACGGTGTCCCGCCGGCACGTGGAGATCCGCCCCCAGAGGCCCCCGAAGGCGTACCTCATGGCCGACCTGAAGAGCGCCAACGGCACGCGGGTCAACGATCAGTCCATCAAGGAGGACACCGTGCTGACCGACGGCGACATCATCAGGATCGGCGGCACCGAGCTGATGTTCTCGGAGATCGACTTCGCCGACGGCGAGACCGCGTTCCAGCACTATCGCCGGCGCGGCGAGGGCGGCAAGAGCACGATCATCAGCAGGAAGTGACTCAGGCTTCGGGACGGGCGGCGCCTTCCGGAACGTCGGCGTAATCGAAGGGGTGACCGCTGAGGAAGCTGGCCAGCCGGGTCTTTCGGACCGGGTGCTGGAGCTTGCGGATCGCCTTGGACTCCACCTGGCGGACCCGCTCGCGGGTGACCTTGAAAATCCGCCCGACCTCCTCCAGGGTGTAGGTGTATCCGTCACCGATGCCGTAGCGGAGCTTGAGGATCTCGCGCTCGCGGTAGGTGAGCGTCTTGAGCACGTCGTTGATTCGGGCCCGCAGCATCTCCCCGGTTGCGGTCTCCGAGGGCGCCACCTGCCGCTCGTCCTCGATGAAGTCGCCGAAGTGCGAGTCCTCGGACTCGCCGACCGGCCGATCGAGGCTCACGGGGTGACGCGAAATCTTCATGACGCGACGGGTCTCGTCGGTCGTCATCTTGGCCCGCTCGGCGATCTCGGCGATCGTGGGCTCGCGGCCGAGCTCCTGCACG
>JBFGEG010000096.1:0-13788 GCA_041580235.1 Phycisphaerales bacterium | reverse complement strand
GATGCCGACCACCACCATCACGGCGACCAGCTCGATAAGGCTAAACCCGCCGCCTCGGTAGAGGCGGCGGGGCTCATGGCTTTCGGGTTGCGTCGACATTCGCCGTTCTTAGAAAGCGTTCTCGCCGGTCGTGTTGGAGTTGGCATAGAACAGGGCGTTGCCGGTTCCGCCGTTGACGCCGTCGTAGTAGTTCCAGCCGGTGGTCGCACCGGCGACCGTCCGGGCATCCGCCGCGGCCGAGGTGACGAGGGCCACGTCGGCGAAGCTGTTGTACGGATTCTCCGGGATCGCCTCCTGCATGGTCGAGCCGTCGGTGAGCTGGGCCAGCGTCGGATACGCAGCCGTGCCCGTGGTGATCGCGGCGTCGGCGTAGAAGTTCGCCACGCCGGCCCGGACCCCGCCGAGGGTGCCCTTGCAGGCGGCCTCTCTGGCCTGAGTCTGATAGTTGAAGAACCTCGGCAGTGCCACGCCGGCGAGAATGGCCAGGATCAGCACGACCGCCATCAGCTCGATGAGCGTAAAGCCCGTTCTTACTGTACGTGTCATGGTCAAGATTCCTTCCCTTACAAGATAACTGAGAGTCAAACGGTTCTTTCAGATGCCGCATCCGCCAGTCGGCGCGGCCCAAGTGGTTATCCCATGAGCGTCCCGACATCCCACATGGGCAGGAAGATCGCCAACGCGATGATGAGGAACACGCCGGCAAGGCCGACGATCAAGATGGGCTCGATCACGGTCGGCAGGTTCTTGGTGAGGTGGTCCACCTCACGGTCGTAGTGCCGTGCCACGATTTCGCACATCCTCGGCATCTCTGCGGTCTCCTCGCCTGCCGCGATCATGCGCCGGGCAAAGCCGGGCAGATAAGCGCAGGCCAACATCACGTCGGCCAGCCGACCGCCGTCCTTTACCTGCTCACGCATCTTTTCAATATCAGACTGAAGCATCGGCCGACCCGACGAGTTGCCGGCCATCTCCAGCGCCTCGATGAGACCAAGGCCGCTTTGCAGCGAGGTTCCGAGAACATGGGCGAAACGGCTGACGGCCAATCCCTTGAGCACGTCGCGAAGGAACGGCAGCTTGTGCAGCCAACGGTCCATCATGTGCTTGGTTCGGGGCCGCTTCCAGGCGTTCCGGCCCAGCCACACGCTGCCGGCCATGCCGCCGAGCAGCAGGGGCCAGTACGCCCGCAGGAAGGCACTGACGTCCATCAGCAGCTGGGTGGGCCCCGGCAGGTCGATTCCCCGCTTTTCGTACATGCCCGTGAATTTCGGGATCACGACGATCATGAGGAAGCCAGCGCCCAGGATCATCGCGATCAGGACGCAGACGGGGTAGATGAGGGCCCCGTTGATGTTCTTGTTGGACTCGTACCGCTGCTCGAGCATCTCCGCGAGTCGGCCGAGCACCTTGACCATGTTGCCGCTCGTCTCGGCAGCGCGGACCGTCTCGATGTACACGTCGCCGAAGAGGTCGTGGTGCTGGCTCAGGGCCTCTGTGACGGAGTAGCCCGCCTCGATCTGCCGGGCCACGTCCTCGATGACCGTCTGGAGCCGGCGGTTGTTCTCCTGCTCCGCGATGGACCGCAGACCGTCGGCGATGGGAATGCGGGCGTCCATGAGGACGGAGAACTGGTAGGTCAGGTGGGCAAGCTCCTTGATTCCGACCTTGCCTGACCGCATCCGCCCGCCGCCGGCCCGCCGGGCGACGATCTTCAGCGGCCTGAGCCCCGCCGAAGTGACCTGCCGGTAAGCCTCGCTCTGGTTGGTGGCGGTCAGGGTCCCGGTCTTACGCTTGCCTTGGGCGTCAACCGCTTTGTACTTGTACGTGAGCTGGCTCATGCGGATTTCCTCGCGGTGCGCTCGGAACGCTGGGTGTCACCGACGGCCATCACCGCCGCCACCTTGGCCACTTCCTGGAGCGTGGTTTGGCCGAGACGCGCCTTGTCCAGGCCGTCCTCCCACATCTGTTGCATACCTTCACGGATCGCGCGCTCGCGGATCTTCTTGGTCGAGCCCCCCTGCTCGACGAGGGTCTGGATCGGCTGCGTGAACTGAAGCAGCTCGTAGAGACCCAGCCGACCCCGGTAGCCGGTCTGTCCGCAGCGGGGGCAGCCCTTGCCGTGGACGAACTCCTTGGTGTCCTGCTCGTCCAGGCCGAAGCGGTGGCGGAGGAGATCGTCGATCGCTTCGGGCACGATGCAGTGCTGGCACACTCGGCGTACCAGTCGTTGAGCCACGATGCCCAGGACGGCGGAGTTGATCACGAACGCCGGCAGGTTGTAGTCCCGGAGGCGGGCGACGGCGCCGGGGGCGTCATTGGTGTGGAGCGTGGCCAGCACCATGTGACCGGTCAGGGCGGCCTGCAGCGCGATCGTCGCCGTTTCGTTGTCGCGGATCTCGCCGACGAGAATCACATCGGGATCCTGACGGACGATCGACCGCAATGCCGACGCGAAGGTGAGCCCGATCTCGCTGTGGACCTGGATCTGCCTCAGGTAGGGCAGCCGGATCTCGACCGGGTCCTCGATCGTCATGATGTTGCGGAAAGGCTCGTTAAGCTTGCTCAGGATCGTGTACAGCGTCGTCGTCTTGCCGCACCCCGTGGGGCCGGTCACGAGCAGCATGCCGTAGGGGCGATTGATCAGCTCCTCCAGGTCCGTCACCAGCTTCGTCGGCACGCCCAGCTCGTGGAAGTCGAGGATGACCTGTGAGTTCGTCAGCAGTCGGAGCACGACGTTCTCGCCGCAGACGGTGGGAAGCGTCGACATTCGGACATCGATCTGTCGGCCCTCGTGAGCGAATCGGAACTTGCCGTCCTGGGGCCGACGGGTCTGGGTCAGGTCAAGGTGCGCCATGACCTTGAGCCGCTGCACGATGCCGGCGTGCATGGACAGCGGCGGGCCCTGTTTCTCCTGGAGCACGCCGTCGATGCGGTAGCGCAGGCGGAGCTCGTGCTCGTCGGGAGTGATGTGGATATCGCTGGCATGCGTCTCGACACCGTCGGCGAGCATCTGGTTGACGGCGGCCACCACGGGCTGCCCGGTGTCGGTCGGGGCGTCGCCCTCGGTTTGGCCCTCGACCTCCTCTTCCTCGGCGTGCACCTGGCTCAGCCGGTACGCGCGGCTGATCAGCGGGCGGAGCTGCTGTCGATCACACAGGACCGCGTCCACCTCGGACTTGGCGAACTGGCGCGCCTGGTCCATCGCCTCCAGGTTGAGGGGATCGTCCATCGCCAGCGTGAGGACGTTGTCGATCTTGAACAGCGGAAACAGGCAGTACCGCTCCGCCACCGCCCGCGGCACGAGCTGCGTGTTGGCGAAGCATGCCTCGTACTCGTCGAGGTTGACGAAGGGCGCCTCGCAGATGCCCGCCTTGGCCAGAGCGATCTCGCGGCCGCTGATGGTCTCGGTGGAGATGAGGGCGTCGACGAGGTCGACCTGATGCTCAATGCCGTAGCGGCGGGCGCTCTCCAGCTCCTCGGCCGTGATTCGCCCCTCCTCCAGGAGAGTCTGTTCGAGGAAGACGTCCTGATTATGCATCCGGTCCTCCCGGGGCCGGCGCCGGCGGCGGCGTCTCGCCGCCCTCCGTGCCCGCGAGGAGCATCATCCGGTTGCCGATGTCCGGATCGACCGAGTCGGGATCCGCGAAGGACACCCCGATGAAGTACGTCGGCTCGTGGCTGGTCATCTGGACGCGTCGGACCTTCACCCGCTGCTCGAACGCCACTTCCAGGATCGGCGTGCCGTCGGGTCGCGCGCCGACCGGCATGGGATCGAAGACCCGCAGCGACCCCTCGCACATCCGTGGGATGAACTGCCGGGAGGTGAACCCCATGCCGCCGGGGCTGATGTCCACCGAAGTCCCAAGCACGGTGTGATCGTTGAGGGCCGAGGACCTCGCGCCGAAGCGCAACTGATCGCGGTGCTCCTCCGCCACCACGAACTCCACCGGGAGTTCAATCTCCCGGCGATGGTGTTGTCGAACCCTGAGACCGCTCTGGGAGGACATGCCTTCGCCTCTCCTAGCGCTGTGATAATCCTGGACCCCCGACGAGCCGCAGGCCCCACGGATATCGGCGCCTGAGGCGTGGCCCTCAAGCGGGGGCCCGACACCGCCCAGGTTTTCAGGCCTTCCGGACCCGCAGGACTCGACCCCGCCGGGCGGGTCCGAGAAGTGCGGTCGGATTAGAATTCCTTGGATCGATACTGCATTTGTGCCTGCAGTCGAGCCAGGATCGAGCTGTGCATCTGGCTGACCCGTGACTCGGACAGGTCCAGCGTCATCCCGATCTCCTTCATCGTCATCTCCTCGTAGTAGTAGAGAATGACGATCAGCCGCTCCGCCCGCGACAGCCCCTTGGTGATCAGGAGCTTGAGATCTCTTTTCTGGAGCTCGGCCAGCGGATCCTCCTGCCGCTGGTCCTGGATGACATCGATCTCGCGGATGTCCTTGCTCGAGTCGGTCTCGAACCACTTGCGGTTGAGGGACACCACGTTGACCGGCTTGGAGTCCTTCGAGAGCTTCTTGTACTCCGACCCGGTCACTTCGAGCCGCTTGCACACCTCCTTGTCCGTGGGACGGCGGCCCAGCTCCATTTCGAGAGCCTTGCGGGCCCGCTCGACCTTGGCCGTCCGCGAGCGAACCAGCCGCGGCACCCAGTCCATGGCCCGCAGCTCGTCGAAGATGGCGCCGCGGATGCGCTGCGTGCAGTAGGTCTCGAACTTGACGCCTCGCTCGAGATCAAAGGCGTCGATCGCATCCATCAGCCCGAAGAGCCCCGCCGACATCAGGTCTTCCACGTCGACCTCGCCGGGCAGCCGCATGTGCATCCGCTCGGCCGTGCTCTTCACGAGATGCAGGTAGTTCTCGATCAGGAAGTTGCGCAGCTCATCGGAGCTTGCCTTCTTGTAGATCCGCCAGACTTCGTCGATCGACGCCTCCTGAAGCGAGGCGGGACCGTTCTTGCCGCCGGCGGGAGAGTTCTTGGACTGCCTCGCCGCCGGGCTCTTCGTCTTGGTTCTGGGCATTGGTCAGCTCCTTGACCTTGGCTCGTCGGCCGCTCCGCCGCTCCCTGGCAGAACACCTCTTCAATATAACGAACAATCGAGGTGCCGCACAAGCGAGCGGTCAAACTACGATCACATCCTCAGCTTCCTCTGCGTTCTCTGCGTTCTGTTCGGCCTCCGGCGTTCCGGCGCTCTCCACAGCGTGCTGCTCGATGACGTGCTGGCACACGACGCCGATCACCAGTCCCAGCGGATAGCAGGCAATCATGGCGAGAAGGGCCCGCAGGAGAATGGAGGTCGCCGTGTTGCCGCTGGCCAGTCCGGCCACGACGGCCACGGCGAAGGCGGCCAGCGCGAAGCAGCCGGCGATGGCCTTGCTGCCGCTGGCGGTCATCCGCGCGAGCTCCGTGCGTTGGTTATGGCACACCTCCGGCCAATCTGTTGGTATCGGCACATCGGTTGACCCCAATCAGTCTGAACCTCGAAAGTCACGTCCCGGCGAAAACCATGCCGCCAGCCTCGCGAAGAACCCGCCCGCCGCGGCGTCGGCGGCTTCCAGCCCGGCCATCCGCCGGGCCAGACGGCCCACCTCGACCGTGGCCCGCCCCGACGGCGCGTACAGCGCGAACGGCACCCGATGATGGACGGCCTCCCGGACCGAGGCGTCCATGGGCACCGATCCGGCGTAAGTCAGCGTCCGGCCCAGGAACGTCCGGCTGACGCGGTCCACGCGGTCGAAGACGCCGCGGGCCTCGGACTCACCGGCGACCATGTTGACCAGCAGCTCCAGGCGGACGTACGGCGCCCTCGCCGCGACCGCCTTGATCATCCCGTAGGCGTCCGTCATGGCCGTTGGCTCGGGACTGGTGACGACCAGGGCCCGCCGCGCCGCGGCCACGAAGGCGAGAACGTTGGCGCTGAGCCCGGCCGCGGTGTCAATGACCAGCGTGTCCGCCACTCGATCCAGCGCCGCCAGCTGCTCGAGCAGCTCACCACGGTCGGCACCGTTCATGTCGGCGAGACGCGACGCCCCGCATGCTCCCGGGATGAGCCGGAAGCCGCCGGGAGCGAGAAGCATGGCCTCGGCGAGCCGGCACCGCCCGCTCACCACGTGCTCCAGGGTGAGCCGGGGTGTGAGGCTGCACAGCACGTCGACGTTGGCCAGCCCAAGATCGGCATCGAGCAGGCAGACGCGGCGGCCCAGCTGCGCGAGCCGAACGGCGAGGTTGACCGCGATGTTCGTCTTGCCCACCCCGCCCTTGCCGGAGGTGACGGCAATGGCCTGGGCGAGCCGCGGCTCCCGTGGCTGCGGCCGCCCCCTGAATCCGCGTGTCCCGCGCGGGGCGAACAGCGGCACGGCCTCCATCGGCTCGGCGATTCGCACGAGCCGGCGAAGATGACTCGCCTGATCATTCACGTGTTGAGCTCCGCGCCGAGCACCAGCTCGGCGAGCCGCCGCGGCCGGCCGGCCTCGATGTGGTCCGGCACCTCCTGGCCGGTCGTGATGAAGCTCAGCGACTTGCCCACGGCCTGCATCACGTTGATGAGCACGCCGAAGCTCACCGCCTCGTCGAGCTTGGTGAGCACGATCCGGTCGGCGCCCACCTCCGCGAAGGCCTCGGCCTCACGGAGCAGGATCCGCTCGCTGGCCGTGCTCGACAGCACGAGGTGGATCTCGTGCGGATCAGCTGCGTCCAGACAGCGGCGAAGCTCGTCCAGCCGGCAGCGGTCGTTGGGGCCGCGGCCCGCGGTGTCGATGAGCACGACGTCGCAGTCGCGCATCGAGTGGACCGCCTGCGTCATCTCCGTCGCCGTCAGGGCGACCTCCAACGGCAGACCGATGATGTTGGCATAGGTCCGAAGCTGGTCGACGGCGGCAATCCGGTACGTGTCGCACGTGACCAGCCCGACCCGCCGCGCGTGCCGCAGCTTGAAGGAGGCGGCCAGCTTGGCCAGCGTCGTCGTCTTGCCCACGCCCGTGGGGCCGATCAGCGCGATCGTCAACGGACGGTCGTCGGGGCTCGTGCTGGGAATGGTCGGCTCCGTCGCCGGCACGAGCTCGGCCAGACGCACGAGCATCGCCTCGCGCACGGCCGAGGTGTCGTCCCAGGACTCCGGCCCGACGTCTTCGCGCACGGCCGTGACGATGCGATCGGCCAGCTCCTGCGACAGATCCTGGCCCAGCAGCTCGAGATACATGTCGAACAGCCGGCCGGGAACGTCGGGGCGACCCCCCGACGCCGGCAACGCCTGACGCTGGAGGACCTGGCCCACCATCGTCTTGATCGCCGACAGCTCCTGCTCCATGGCGGGACGTGGCGGGAGCGCCGGCGGCGGCTCCAGAACGGCGGTCGACCCGCCGCCGCCCTGGGCCGGCGTGAGGATGAACCGCTTGGCCACGGGCGTCACGGCCCCGGCGGCTCTCTTGGCGGGCGTCACCGGCGGCGCGGCTTCGACCACGGCGACGGAGGCCCTCTCCTTCGCGCGGCGCTCGTGGGTCTCCGCCAGCGCCTGGGCGAGACGCCGGGTGCGTGTGAAGTCGCTGGGCCCCGGCGCCGCGGTCCGGGCGTACGCGCGGTCGGCGGCGCGGCGCGGCGCGCTGCGTTTTGACTGTGACAGCTCGGCCCGGTCACTCGATGTCGCGGTTAGCTCGAAGATGATCCGGCGACCCACCCCGAGCACGCCGCCGCGTTTGAACGCGCGGGTCTCCAGGATGACCGCATCGGCGCCGAGATCACGCTTGGCGGCGCTCAGCGCTTCGGCCATGCTGTAGGCCTGATAGGTCTTGACGCCCATTGCATGCCCTCCATGGCTGGCAACGGTTCGAGTTGGAGACGTTGGCCGTGATCCGCGTCCTATGCAGCCCCGGCTCCGACGGTCTGGGTCAACTGTACCAGACCCATCGATTCAACGTCGAGGTCCTCAACAACTTCGTTGTACGACAAAACGGCACAGTTGGGAAGGTGGGGATCGAGAATTTGCTTCAGCTGGGCCCGGACGGTCGGGGCCGTGAGAATCACCAGCTGGTGGCCGGCGGCGACCAGCGGTTCGGCGGTTTGGCCCACGGCGGCGGCGATTCGAGTCGCCGTCTGCGGTGGAATCGACATCGTGGTTCCGGTGGGACCGCGGTCCACGTGGCCGTTGATGAGGTCTGCCAGCTCGGGATCGAGCGTCACGCAGTACAGACGCTTGGCGCCGTCATCGCCGACCTCGGCGTACAGGTTTGAGATCGTTCGGCGCAAGGTGTTGCGGACGTACTCGGTGAGAACATCAATATCTTTGGTGTGTGCGGCCCAGTCGCCGAGCGTCTCGACGATGGCCTCGAGGTCCCGGACGGGCACACGCTCGCGAAGCAGGTTTTGCAGCACTTTTTGCAGCTCGCCGGGCTTCACCACGGCGGGAATGACCTCCTCCACGAGCTTGGGCGTTCTGGACTTGAGCTGCTCGATGAGGTGATTCACCTCTTCCCGGCTCACAATCTCGTGGGCGTGCGACTTGACGAGCTCGGTGAGATGGGTGGCGAGCACGCTGGCCGGATCGACCACCGTGTAGTTCATCGTCTCGGCGCGGTTCTTGAGCGGCGGCTCGATCCAGATCGCCTCCAGCCCGAAGGCGGGCTCGGTGCCCGCGATCCCGTCGAGCCGGGCCGTGGCCAGGCCGGAGTCCATGGCCATGAGCAGGTTGGGGTACAGGGTGCCGCCGCCGATCACCGCCCCCCGCAGCTTGACCTGATAGGCGTTGGCGTCGAGCTGCACGTTGTCACGGATCCGCACGGGCGGCACGACGAGGCCGATCTCTGCCGCTAACTGCCTGCGAATCATGGCGATGCGATCGAGCAGATCGCCGCCGCGGGCGGTGTCCACCAGGGGCACCAGCCCGTAGCCGACCTCGACCTCCAGGGCGTCCACGTGCAGCAGCTCCTCCACCGGCGCCGGATCGGCCGGCCTGGCGCTGGCCTCGGCACGGGCCTCCGCCTCGCGGGCGAGCTTCTTGTGCTTGCCCAGGTGCCCCAGCGCGAAGGCCAGGCCGCCGATGGAGCTGCCTGCCGCCAGCAGCGGCACGGTCGGCAACGGCGTGAACGAGAGCAGGCCGAGAAAGCCCGCGATCATGTACAGGGCCGTCGGCTGCGAGGTGAGCTGACGCGGAATCTCGTCGCCGATCGTCTCCCGATCGCTGGTGCGGGCCACGATCAGGCCCGCCGCCACCGCAATGATGAAGGAGGGGACCTGGGTCACGAGCCCGTCACCGATGGTCAGGGTCGTGAAGACCGTGATCGACTCGGCGACGGTCCAGCCCTTCTCCAGGGCGCCGATGGCGAACCCGCCGGCGATGTTGACGAGCGTGATGATGATGCCGGCCACCGCGTCGCCGCGGACGAACTTGCTGGCACCGTCCATCGCGCCGTAGAAGTCCGCCTCCCGCATGATCCCGTCGCGGCGCTCTCGCGCCTCGGTCTCGTCGATCAGCCCCGCGGTGAGATCGGCGTCGATCGCCATCTGCTTGCCGGGCAACGCGTCGAGCGTGAACCGGGCCGCCACCTCCGACATGCGGGTGGCGCCCTTGGTGATCACCACGAACTGCACGACGACCAGGATGATGAAGATGATCGTTCCGACGATGACCGAGTCACCGGCCACGAAGTTGCCGAACGCCTCGATGACATGCCCCGCCACTGCGCTCGCCTGATCGGGGCTGTCGGCATCGGCCGAGAGAATCAGCCGCGTGGACGCGATGTTGAGCACGAGCCGGAACAACGTGGTCGCCAGCAGCAGCGACGGAAACACGCTGAAGTCCAGTGGTCTCAGCATGTAGATCGTGGTCAGGAGAATGACGACGGCCAGAGAGATGTTGGCCGAGATCAGCAGGTCCATGATCGCCGGCGGCAACGGCACCACCAGCACGATGATCAACGCCAGGAACGACAGCGGCACCAGCAGGTGGCGGTATCGGGACACCCATTGGAAGGCCGCGGGCATGCCGGTCATCGTCGGCGTCGTGGCCATGGTCAGCTAGCCATCCGTCCGTCGAGCTGGTAGACGTAGGCGAGGATCTCCGCGACGGCGTGGTAAAAGTCGGGCGGGATCTCCTGGCCCACGTTCACCTGGCGATAGAGTGCCCGGGCCAGCGGCGGACGCTCGACGACCGGGATGCTGTTGATCAGCGCGAGCTGGCGGATCCGCAGAGCCACGAAGTCGGCGCCCTTGGCGATCACGACCGGTGCGTTCATCCGCTCGGCGTCGTACTTGATGGCCACGGAGACGTGCTCCGGGTTGGTCACGACGACGTCGGCCTGGGGGACCGATGCGTTGATTCGCTGCATCGAGATCTGGTGCTGCATGCGGGCCCGGCGGCGCTTCACCTGGGGATCGCCCTCAACCTGCTTCATCTCGTCCTTGACCTCGTGCTTGGTCATCTTGAGATCCTGCTTGTGCTTCCACCGCTGGTAGAACAGGTCGATGACGCCGATCACCAGCAGGACCGCCACCAGTCGCATCGCCAGGTCGAGCATCATCAAGCCGGCCTTGAGCACGACGCCCAGCGGCATCAGGTAGGGCAGCGTCACGATGTCGCGGCGATACTGCAGAATCGTCCCCACGACCACGGCCAGGATGACCACCGTCTTGACGACAGCCATGCCCGTCTTGAACATGGCGTTGAGATCGAACAGCCGCTTGAACCCCTTGATGGGGTCGAGCTTGCTCAGCTTCGGCAGCAGCGCCCGCGGGGAGAAGAGCCACCCGACCTGCCAGAAGTGGACGAGGTACGCCACCACCGCCGTGACGAGCAGGATGGGCAGCCCGACCTCGGCGGCCGTCCGGCCCACGAACTCCAGCAGCGTCAGGGCATCGGACGGCGCGGCGGGATTGCCCAGCATGTCATCGGTGAGCACCGCGGCCAGAACCGCCTTGAACCGGTTGAGCATGGGCATGAGGGCGACGGCGGCGATCAGTGTGCCCGCCAGCAGCATCAGGGCGCTGGCCAGCTCCTGGCTGCGGGCGACGTTGCCGTCGGCACGGGCGTCGGCGAGTCGCTTCGCCGTGGGGTCTTCCGTGCGCTCGCCCAGGTCATCAGCCATCGGTCACGCCTCGACCCATTCGAAGATCAGCCGCAGCGCCTCGCCCACGAACTCCATGATGACGTCGTCGATCACGACCAGCCCCAGTCCGATCATCGACAGGCCCGCGAGAATGCGCAGCGGGAACCCGAGGCTGAGAATGTTCACCTGCGGCACCGTCTTGGCGATGAAGCCCATGGCCAGCGTCTGCAGGAACAGCAGGCACAGCAGCGGCGCGGCCACCCGCAGCGCGAGCTCGAGGGCGGCGCTGAGCAGTCCCGCCATCAGGCCTGCGAGTTGCAGGTCGGGCGCGAAGCTGGTTATGGCGGGCGCGGGCATGTGCTCGAAGCTGTGGAGCACGGCCAGCACCATTGACTCCTGGCCGCCGATCATCAGGAAGCCCGCCAGCACCATCAGGAAGAGGACCTGGCCCAGCACGTCCGCGTCGTCCTCGATTGCGGGGTTGTAGAAGCGGGCGAAGCCGAGGCCCATCTGCTGCCCCATCACGAGTCCGCCGACCTGGACGGCCACCAGCGGAAGCGTCGCCAGGAAGCCGATGACCAGGCCGACCATCAGCTCCATGGCCACCAGCGGCCCCAGCGTCCAGAGGTCCAGACTCAGCGTCTGACCGTGCTCCGGCCTGACCAGCGGGTACACGGCCAGGCCCAGGACCAGGGCCAGGAAGATCTTGACACGCGGGGGGATGACCGAGGAGCCGAAGATCGGCCCGTAGATCATGAGCCCGCCGATCCGAAAAATGACCAGCAGCGCCCACGGGATGTGATCGTGAAGATCCGCGAGACCATGCACGGTTACATTCCGCTGAACATCTCGACGGCAAACTCCGTCATCCGCATGGCGATCCAGCCCAGCATCACGATCGCGACCAGGATCATGACGATGATCTTGGGCACAAACGTGAGCGTCTGCTCCTGTATCTGCGTGACGGCCTGAAACAGGCTGATGATCAGGCCCACGAGCAGCCCGGCGCCGAGGATCGGCACCGCGATGATCAGGGCCTGGAGCAGCGCCGTCCGCGCCACGTCGATCGCACCGTCGGCCATAGATCGTTCTCCTCACGGGGCTAGGGACCGCCGGTCATCAGCGCCGAGCCGAACTGCATGACGGTCTCGGGCTGCACGATGCTGTTGAGCAGCGACCCGATGATGAGCTGCCAGCCGTCGACCAGCACGAACAGCAGCAGCTTGAAGGGCAGCGAGATGAGCACGGGCGGCAGCATCAGCATGCCCATGGAGATCAGCATGCTCGCGATCACCATGTCGATCACGAGAAACGGCAGGTAGACCCGGAAGCCCATGAGAAACGCCACCCGCAGCTCGCTCATGACATAGGCGGGCACGAGCGTGAGCATGTCCACGTCGGCCCGCGTCAGTGTCTCCGGCTCGGACGTGTCCACGCCGCGGTAGTTGAGCATCATGTACACGCCCGACCAGTTCCCCGTCGACTCGATCTGCGTGAACATGAAGTCTCGAAGGGGCTGCTTGGCTCGATCCCACGCCACCGAGTAGTCGGTCACCTCGCCCCGGGCGTAGGGGCGGATCCCGTCTTCATACACGCGGGTCAGCGTCGGCGCCATGACGACGAACGTGATGAACAGGCTCAGGCCCACGATGACCTGGCTCGGCGGCAGCCCCTGGGTCCCCATGGCCTGCCGCAGCAGTCCCAGCACGATCACGATGCGGGTGAAGCACGTGCACAGCACCAGCAGGGCCGGCGCGAGGCTGATGATCGTCAGCAGAACGAGGATGTTCAGCGAGGTGCTGAGCCCGCCCTCGTAGCCGGGCACCGACTCCGCCACGCCTTCGACCAGCGCGATGGGGTTCATGGCGTCAGCCGTGGTCTGGGCCGACGCGGTCGTGCAGGCAATCAGCAGGGCAGCAACTGCCGATGCGCGCACCATCCGTGTACCGGCAAAAATTGCGCTTTTCATACGGCGGCCCCGCCCCTTGGCAAGCTGCGGCGGCGGGAGCGCCGCGTCAGGTCGACAACGACCGTCTCCGTGCGGCCCGGCTCACGACCGGCGGTCGGCGGGAACGTCTCCGCGTCCGCGGCCGGGCGGCCCATCGCCTGCAGCAACGACTGGAAACGGCGGCCCCCGCTCGCCCGCGTCACCGCCTCGACCCGCGCCAGCAGCGCGGCGACCTCGTCGGGGTCCGACACTTCGGTGAGGCTGGTCATGGCGGTGCGGCTCTGATGAAGCAGCACGACCCGTCCCGCCATCTTGAGCAGGACAAGCTGCTGTCCCCGCGCGATCGGGTAGCGGCCGAGCACCTCGAGCACGCCCGACGGGCGGCCGCCGCCCGCCATCGGTCCCGCCATGCGGCGGGCCCCCCAACGGAGCAGCAGCATCAGCCCCACCACCACCGCCAGGGCCACGCCGACACGGGCGAACTCGCTGCGGCGGGGGTCGAGCGTGTGCAGGGGATTGAACGCCGATGACTCGTTCGGGGCCGTCCCCGTCGTCGCCGCCGCCGGGGGGTCCCCCAGGGGCTGCCGCTCGCGGGACGGCGCAGGTTCTGCGCGTGGCGGTGGCGGCGGCGGCGTGGCGGATTCCACGGGAGCCGGGTCCACCGAGAGGTCGACGGCTCGATCATCGGGGACGATCAGCGGGCCGCCGCCCTCGCCCACCGCGGACGCGGCGATCAGCGCCGACAACAGCGCAGACCATGATGTTCGAGCAAACGACATGTCGCCGTCCCTGGCAGCG
>JBFGEG010000095.1:0-13815 GCA_041580235.1 Phycisphaerales bacterium | reverse complement strand
GCGGCATCCATGCCGCGGACTGGTCATGTCGATTGTTCGGCCTCCTGCCTCACAATCGAGCCCTCGCTTCGCTCGGGATGAGCCTGCGTCCCTGGAACAAGCTTGCCCCGGTGTGGCCGACATGCGTGCGTTGATCGGGCTGCGCGAAGGTAACCCCTCACCGCTCACTCCACCTCCAATGCCAGCTCCTCCATCACCGCATCCGTGATGTCGAGGGACTCGGGATACTTCAACGCGATGCGGGCCCGGATGCCGGTGTACGCCTGGGGCGGGTTGGCGGCCATGAACTCGTTGCCGGTGGGGATGAACCGATAGACGAGGTCGATGCGACGCCGCTCGGCGACGACCTCGACGGCGGCGATCAGATCCCGGTAGGCCCGCTCGACCTGGTCGGCGGCGAGCTGGCCGAGCTGGCGTGTCCCCTCGATCCGCCACTGCTCTCGCTCCTGCAGAAGAAGCTGGAATGCCTGCTGGATCTGCCCGGCGTCGGGGTCGTCGGGCGCGACGTCCTTGTGCTCCTCGCGAAACTCGAAGATACGCTGGGCGATCTCCTCGTCCTTCTCGCGGACTTCGGCGTCCAGACGCTGGTACTCCTCGACGTATTCCTCGGCCTCCAGCAGCGGCCCGATCGCGCGGCCGATGTGAACGAATGCGATGGAGTAGGCCCGCGCGTAGTCGTTGTCATCCCAGGCGAGACGCCCGTCGCGGTTGCGCAGCAGAAGCTCCCGGCCGTTCTCGACCAGCGACAATGTCTGCGCGGGTCCGAGCGGCGTCGCCGTCTGCCCGACGTCGGCGACCGCGGCGCGGCTGCCGTCGGACAGGGCAGCGATAGAGAGGCCGAGCAGGAGGACCAGCCCGCCATAGATCACGATGCGTTCGTGGTTGTTCATGTCAGCTCCTATTCATCGGCGACATCGTCCGACATCATATGTCGGCCCGGAAGCACGACCTCGATCGGACGCATCACGGCGCGGAAAGCGTGAACTGGCAGACGTCGATGTGCCCTGAGCGAAAGTGGTCCGCGCAGCCGGTGAAGTACTTCATGAACCGCTCGTAGACCTCCCGCGACGTCGCCGCGATGGCGTCCTCGCGTCGCGACTGCAGGTTGGCCGCCCACGTCTCCAGCGTCCGGGCGTAGTGCAGTTGCAGCGACTGGACCTGCGTGGTCCTGAACCCCGCCGCCTCGGCGTATTGGAGAATCCGATCGGGATCCATGAGCTGGCCGCCGGGAAAGATCTCCCTGGCCATGAACTTCGCGAAGAGAACGTTCTCGTGCGTGACTTCGATGCCCTTGCGGCTCAGGTTCGCGGTGTCGTAGCGTACGATGCTGTGAAGCAGCATCCGGCCGTCGGGCGGGAGGATGTCGAGACAGCGTTGAAAGAAGGCAGCGTAGCGCTCGACGCGAAAGTGCTCGAAAGCCCCGATGCTGATGATCCGGTCCACGGGCTGGTTGAACTCCTCCCAGCCCTGGAGACGCACCTCGACCCGTCCGGCCCCATCGGGAAGCTGTCCTATCTTCTCCTTGCAGTACGCGACCTGTCCCTCGCTGAGCGTGAGCCCGATCGCGTTGACGCCGTAGCGTGTCGCGGCGCGGCAGATGCACGCGCCCCAGCCGCAGCCGATGTCGAGCAGCGTCTGCCCCGGCCGGAGGTCGCACTTGCCGAGCGACAGATCGAGCTTCGCCACCTGAGCCTCGGCGAGGCTCATGTCCTCGCGCTCGAAGTAAGCGCAGCTGTAGACCATCTCAGGATCCGCGAACAGGGTGACGAGATCGGTCGAGTGGTCGCCGTCGTAGATCTTCTGAACGTTGCCGAAGAACGGCTTGAGCTCGGTCATCTCACTGCTCCCGGCTAATCCTCGGATTCCAGCACGGCCAGGAAGGCTTCCTGCGGGATGTTCACGGAACCCACGGTCTTCATCCGCTTCTTGCCTTCCTTCTGCTTCTCCAGGAGCTTGCGTTTGCGGGTGACGTCGCCGCCGTAGCACTTGGCGGTCACGTTCTTGCGGACCGCCTTGATCGTCTCCCGGGCGATGATCTTGCCGCCGATGGCCGCCTGCAGCGGGATCTCGAACTGGTGGCGGTCGATCTGCTTGCGGAGCTTCTGGAGGATCACGCGGCTTCGCTTGACCGCCTGGTCGTGGTGGCAGATCAGGCTCAGGGCCTCGACGGGCACGCCGTTGATGAGGATGTTGACCTTGGCGAGCTTGTCGGGCCGGTAGCCGATGACCTCGTAGTCCATGGTGCCGTAGCCGCGGGTGATCGACTTCAGCTTGTCATGGAAGTCGTAGATGATCTCGGCGAGGGGAAGCTCGAAGTCGAGCATCTGTCGGGTCTGCGAGACGAAGTGCTGGCCCTTGTAGGTGCCGCGACGCCCGTCGCACAGCCGCATGAGGTCGCCGATGTTCTCCGTGGGGCAGATGACCTCCAGCTTGACCACCGGCTCGCGGACCGCCTCGATGTGTGACGGGTCCGGCAGGTCGGCGGGGTTGTGGATCTCCACCGTCGTTCCGTCGCGAAGCTGGATCTCGTAGGTGACCGTCGGGGCCGTCTGGACGATCTCCACGCCGCCCTCTCGCTCCAGACGCTGCTGGACGATTTCCATGTGCAGCAGTCCCAGGAAGCCGCACCGGAACCCGAAGCCCAGCGCGTCGGAGTGCGTCGGCTCGAACACGAAGCTGGCGTCGTTGAGACGCAGCTTCTCAATCGCCTCACGCAGCGTTTCGTAGTCGCCCTTGCGTCCCGCCTCGGCCGAGATCGTGGCGGGGTAGAAGTCGCAGAAGACCATCTGCTTGGGCTCGCGGTAGCCGGGCAGCGCCTCGGTGGCGGGATCGTTGTCCTGGGTGATGGTGTCGCCGACCCGCACGTCCTCGAGGGCCCGAATCGACGCCACAAGGTAGCCGACCTCGGCGTGTTCCAGCGCCTTCACCTTGGTGGGGGTGGGCGTGTAGCGGCCCAGCTCGCTGATCGTGTAGGTCCGGCCGGTCCCCATCATGCGGATCCGCTCGCCGGCGCGCAACGCGCCGTCAAACACGCGGCAGTAGACGATGACGCCGCGATAGTCGTCGTAATGGCTGTCGAAGATGAGAGCCCGAGTCTTGTCGGTGGTCGGCGGCGGCGGCGGCGGCAGCCGCTCGCAGATGCGGTCCAGCAGCTCGACGACCCCTTCCCCCGACTTGGCCGAGCAGTACAGGCAGTCTTCGGCGGGCAGCCCCAGCACGTGCTCGATCTCCATCGCCACCTCCTGGGGGCGGGCGGCCGGCAGGTCGATCTTGTTGATGACCGGGATGAGCTCCAGGTTGTTGTCCACGGCGAGGTACGCGTTGGCCACGGTCTGCGCCTCGACGCCCTGCGAGGCGTCGACGACAAGCAGCGCCCCCTCGCAGGCGGTCAACGCCCGCGAGACCTCGTAGGCGAAGTCCACGTGGCCGGGCGTGTCGATGAAGTTGAGCTGGAAGTCCTCGCCCTTGTAGGTGTGGTGGACGGTGACGGCGGAGGCCTTGATCGTGATGCCGCGCTCGCGCTCCAGATCCATGTCGTCCAGCAGCTGCTCGCGGGCGTCGCGCTCCGAGACAGCGCGAGTGAACTGCAGCAGCCGGTCGGCCAGCGTGCTCTTGCCGTGATCGATATGAGCGATGATGGAGAAGTTGCGGATCTGCACGAGGAGCCCGGATTGTAGGGCTCAGCGCTGGACGGCGGGCACCCAGGCCGTCGTGCGGCCGCCGAGCGTGATGTGATGTATCCGCTCGCCGTGAACGGTGGTGGCGTCGGCCTTGCGGCCCCACCGGCGGTGAAAGAGCCAGCTCCGGGGGAACCGGGACTTGTCGGCGTCCGCGCGGACGGCGGTGCGGATGACGTGCCGGAGCTTGGCGTACAGACGCCGGGTCTGCTCGGCGGACAGCGTATCGGCGCGGGTCCGGGGGTCGATTCTCGCCTGGTAGAGGACCTCGTCGGCGATCCAGTTGCCGACGCCCGCGGCGAACGTCTGGTCCAGCAGCAGCGGCTTGATCAACGCCGTTCGCCGCGACAGCCTCGCGGCGAAGACACGCGGCGTGGGAAGGTCGAGCAGGGGATCGAAGCCCAGCTCGCTGATCGGCGGCTCGCTCGCGGGGTCGCGACGAAGCCGGATTCGTCCGAGCCGGCGCTTGTTGGTCACGACCAGCTCCCCGCCGTCCGACAGGAACAGGTGCAGCTTCGTGAACCGCGGCGGCCACGCAACGTCCTCGGCGGCGGGGCTCGACGCCAGCCGCAGCGGCGCGTCGCCGTTGGTTCGGAAGCTGCCGGTCATGCCGAGGTGAAAGCACGGCCAGGGACGCCGATCGAGCTCGAACCAGATGTGCTTGCCGCGCCGCCTCACCGCCCGCACGGTTCGCCCGGTCAGGGCCCGACGCACGGTCGCCGGGGCCGTACCATCGAAGACGATCTCGTCGCGGCCGCAGCGGACGGTCGTGATCCGCCGCCCCCGCAGGACCTGTTCGGCGAGCCCCCGGGCGTGCTCGACTTCCGGAAGCTCCGGCATCGCCCTGACCCGGTCAGCCCTGCTCGAGCGGGGATTGCATCCGCGCCAGCCGGCCGCCGGAGGTCTCCAGGTTGATCGTGCCGTCGGTGTCGAGGATACGCATCAGCGTCGGGGCAAGGGTCGCGGAGTCCGGCTCCAGGATGAGCAGGTTCGCCTCGACACGCCAGGCGCCGTCTTCGCCGCCCAGGACGGCCGGTCCGCTGGGCTCGATCGCACTGCGCTGAAAACGGTATCGGAGATTGCCACCCAGCTGGAGCCTGCCCGCCGGCCCCGTCCAGCCGCCGGTCAGCCGGTCCTCGATGACCACCGGCGGGCCGGACAGCTCCGACATGGGGTTGAGATCGCGCACGTCCAGCCTGAGATCGCCCGCGACTTTCCGCAGGACGATGCGTGTCGTCTTGCGTGACGGCTCCGCGTAGGGCTCGAGCCACAGCGTCGCGTAGCTCTGCTGCCACCAGCGCCCGCGCTCGACCGGCGAACGGTAGCGGTTGGTGCCCTCGTAGAGCTTGTAGCTGCCGGACACGTCGAGGTTGAGAAGCTGATCGCCGTTGGTCCACCACGCCGCGAGCTCGTACTGGTCGGTCGGATCAAACTCCAGCGGGACGGCGTTGAGGAGCTCCTGCTCCTTGCGCTCCTGTTCGGCCCTCTCTGATGAGGCACAGCCGGCGGCGGCCGCCACAAGCATCGAGACGAGGAGGGTCGCTGTTCGCATGACCAAGGCCTCCGAAAGAGCCCGTCACGGGATCCATACGTTCAACGCGATCCCGTGGATGCCCGTCAGATAGCGTAGACCGGCCGTCCGGACCGTGTCGAAGATCCGCCCCGGACGTTCCAGAGACGGCGCACTCAGCCGCCCTGGTACAGGCCGTGCTCGCGGATGTAGGCCCAGACGGCAGGATCGAGCAGGCCGCGCACCTCGCCGCCGGCGGCCAGACGGCGGCGAAGGTCGGTCGCGCAGATGTCCATCTGGGGGACGGGCGTGGCCCATGTCAGCCATCGCTCGACCTCCTCGCGCGGGTAGATGTCGGACAGCTGCTTGCGGAAGGACGCCTCATCGAGCGGGGGTCGCACCATGACCGCAGGCGTGGCCAGCTCGAGCAGCCGCGCCCAGTCCTTCCAATCGTGGAACGCCAGCGCCTGGTCGGAGCCGATGAGCAGCGACAGGTCGATGCCGTCGCCCAGTTGTCGGCGCAGCTCCCGGAGGGTGTCGATCGTGTAGCTCGGTCCCGGGCGATCGAGCTCGATGGTGCTGATCTCGGCATCCGGCACCTGGGCCAGGGCGAGACGCAGCATGGCGAGCCGGTGCTCGACGGCCGTCGGCGGCGAGCCCGTCTTCAGGGGATTGGCGGCGGCGGGTATATAGATGATGCGTGTGCAGCCCAGCCGCCGCGCCACCAGCGGTGGCAGGGCCGTGTGGCCGAGATGCGGCGGGTCGAATGTCCCCCCGAAGATCAGGACGCGTTGGGACATGAGTCCTCCAGCATACGTTGAATGAGCGCCGCCGCCGACCGCATCGCGTCAAGGCTCGCCGCCCGCAGTTGAAGCAGCTGCTCGAGCGCGACCCGCCGGCCCGCCACCGCCCGGCATGCCGCGCCGAGGCGGCTGCGACCGCGGCGGTCCACCCAGCCGTCGATGTCGGCCGGCAGCGTCGCCGATGGCCCGTCGCTGACGCCACGGACGACCGACCAGCGCCAGCCGCCCGCCTCGGCGGCGGCGGCGAAGGCCTCCGACTCGCGATCGACGAGGTCCGCCCCGGTGCGCTCGGCGCACCGCTGTTTGGTCTCGGGCGTGGTCAGCGTGTCGGCCGATGAGCACAGCAGGGCCCGCCGGCCGACCGCAGCCGCCGCGTCGAAGGTCGGCGCCAGGCGGCGGCCGTCACCCAGCAGCACCGCCTCGGCCACGAAGGCCTGCCCGGTCTCGAACGGCTCGCGCAGGGCTCCGGCCAGCCCGCAGAGGATCACGGGGCCTTCCGGGGCCCGGGATTCCGCCCAGCGCCGGACGGCTTCGGGTCCGGGTCCGCAGCAGTCCGCACGCAGGTGTCCGGGCCGCCCCGCGCGGGCAAGGGTGCGCCGCTCGAACTCCAGGGGGCAGACGATAAGCGCGTTGATCGTCACCGATCGTAACGGTAGCCCGAGAGCGACGGTCGTGCCCCGACGCGTCTACCAGTGCGGGCCGACGTCCGTGCCCATCGTCCGGTAGGGCACGTCGGCATAGGCGTCGGTCAGCTGCAGGTCGGGGAACCGCTCGGCGATGTCCGCCGCGGTCACGAGGTCCGCCAGCTCGGCTCCGTTGCGATCGTAGACGCTGTACAGCGGACCATGCGGTGTCGCGTAGAACTTCACCGTGTACTGGTCGCCCTCGAGCTCCCCGATCAGCGACATGTTCTCGCGCGCCTCCGCGGAGTATGCCTCTGAAGGTACCGGCGGCTGCTCTTCGACGGCTTCCGTGCGGTCGGGCACGAAGATGCTGGCCATGACCAGGAAGGCCGCCACCAGAGTCGCCGCCACGACGATGTTGCGCGGATTGGGCCGGAACTTCTTCATGCTACGGGTATCGGCCATCCTGCCGCGGGTCCGAAGCCCGGCCGCAAGCTTGTCGCCCCGGCGGCTTCGGCTACCATTGCCCCATAACCTGTACGAGCGCCGACCCCATCGTCTAGTCAGGTCCAGGACATCAGGTTTTCATCCTGAAAACAGGGGTTCGAATCCCCTTGGGGTCACTTCCCGACGCGGGTCACACCGGCGTGGACGCGGGTTTCCTGCGGCCGCGCACCCACATGAACCCCGGTCCGGTCGCCGCGGTGAGCGCCCGCGGCGGCGGCCGCCGGAAGAACCGGTACGGGTCAGCGGCCGGCCCGCGGGGGACGATCCGCACGGACTGCAGCTCGAGATGATCGAGCAGCCGAGCCGCCAGAAACCCGGCCGTCAGCGGCGACGGCTCGCTGACCGTCGGATGCAGGTTCAGGTTGAACGAGCCGATGAGGGTCCCCCCCGGCTTGAGAATACGCAGCATCTCGGCCGCCATGCGGGCCGGATCGAGCGTATGGTCCAGCGCGTTGACGCAGAAGAGCACGTCGACGCACGCGTCAGGGAGCGGGATGCTCGATTCGGTCGAGGCCACGTACTGCATGTCCTGGGTCCCGATCCCGAAGAGCCGGGCGTAGGCCGGCGCGAGGACGTCGATGCCGATCCGTCGGGCCGCCTGCTCGGCCCACAGGAGGCTTCCCCTGGGACCGCAGCCGAAGTCGGCAATGACCTTGCCGTCCACGAACGAGGCATCGTGCTCGCCGGCGATCTCCAGCAGGAATCCCTCGTACCAGCCGGCCTTGAACCGGCCGCCTCCGGACCGGTACGCGCGGTCCCAGTACAGCAGCTCCTCGGCGAGCTTGGGATGGTCCACACCGTAGCGCCGCATGAGGTAGGGGTGCTTGAGCAGCCGGTGGTACAGCCGCTTCACGGAGGGCGGTGCCCATTCTCGCAGACGCGTCATGACTGGCGGGGAGGAAGGCATGGCGACACCGGTCCCGGGCGGACGCGCTCAGGATAGGCCGGTGTGTCCCCGCGTGCCGGCCCGCTATGATCCCCACCCGCGTCCCACGCCATGCTCCACCCCGCCGATCCCAACCTCCGCAACGTGGCGATCATCGCCCACGTCGATCACGGCAAGACCACGCTGGTGGATGCCATGCTCGACTGCTGCGGATCGCTTGCGCGAGGGTCCGTCGATTGCGTGCTCGACTCCGATCCGCTGGAGCGGGAGCGCGGCATCACGATCTTCTCCAAGAACTGTGCGATCACCTATCGACCTGCGGCGGGCGAGCACGCGGGCGAGACCTTCCGCATCAACCTGATTGACACGCCCGGTCACGCCGACTTCGGCGGCGAGGTCGAGCGGGTGCTCAAGATGGCCGACGGGGTGCTGCTGCTCGTGGACGCCTTCGAAGGACCCATGCCCCAGACGCGGTTCGTGGTCGGCAAAGCGCTCGAGCTCGACCTGCCGATCATCGTGGTCGTCAACAAGTGCGACCGCCCGGATGCGCGGCCCGACGCGGTCGTGGACGAGGTGTTCGACCTTCTCGTGGCGCTGGAGGCGAGCGACGAACGGCTCGACTTCACCGTCATCTACGCTTCGGGCCGCGACGGCTGGGCGGCCGGAGACCTCGACACCCGCGGCCGCGACGTGATCCCGCTGCTCGACGCCATCATCGAACAGCTTCCGCCGCCGGTGGGGTACGCCGACGTGCCCCTGCAGATGCTCATCACCAGCCAGGACTACTCACCCTACGTGGGCCGTATCGCGATCGGCCGCGTCTTCGCGGGGGCAATCACCTCCGGCGAGGAGGTCACGATCTGCCAGGCGGACGGCTCGCAGCGTCGAGCTCGTGCCCTGAAGGTGTACCGCTTCGAGGCCCTGGGACGCGCCCCCGCGGACATCGTCGCGGTCGGTGATCTGTGCGCCGTGGAGGGGATCGGGGACTTCGAGATCGGCGACACCATCGCGTGCCCTGACGAGGCGCATCCGATCGCCCGCGTCGCCGTGGACGAGCCGACGCTGCACATGCTGTTCCGGATCAACGACTCGCCCTTCGCCGGCCGGGAGGGGAAGTTCGTCACCTCGCGGCAGCTCGCCGAGCGTCTGGAGCGCGAGCTGCGCTCGAACCTGGCGCTGCGGGTGGAGCCGGGCGACACGGCCGAGGAGTTCCGCGTGTCCGGCCGGGGGCTGCTGCACCTGGGCATCCTGCTGGAGAATATGCGACGGGAGGGCTACGAGCTTGCGGTCGGCCGGCCCGAGGTCATCGAAAAGGAGATCGACGGGCTCCGCTGCGAGCCGATCGAGCTGCTCACCGTCGACGCCGACAACGATACGATCGGCCGCGTGCTCGAGCTGCTTGGCGCGCGGGGCGGTGAGATCCGCTCGCTCGATCAGCGCGGCGACCGGATGCACGTGGAGTGCGAGATCCCCGCTCGCGGCCTGATTGGCCTTCGCAGCCGGATGCTCACCGCCACCGCCGGGCAGGCCGTGATGTATCACAGCTTTCAGCGGTACGCCCCGGTGCGCGCGATCGACCACTCGCGAAACAACGGCGTGATGGTCGCCACGGAGACCGGGCAGGCGAAGACGTATGCGCTGCTCAACCTGTCCGAGCGGGGCGTGATGTTCGTCAGGCCGCAGGACCCGATCTACGCGGGGCAGATCGTCGGTGAGAACAGCCGCGACAACGACCTGGGCGTCAACGTGGTGAAGGACAAGGCGTTCTCAAACGTCCGCGAGTCGACGAAGGAGGCGACGGTCCTGCTCAAGGCACCGCGCACGATCTCGCTCGAGGCGGCGCTGGAGTACATCGAGTCGGACGAGCTGGTGGAGATCACCCCCGACTCCATCCGGCTGCGCAAGAAGCTGCTCGCCGAGTCCGACCGCAAGCGAGCCGGCCGCCGCGAGCGCTCCAAGGTGGCAGGCCGGGTCGGTTGAGACGCGGCGGACCCCCGACGCGGCGGGGTCGGTGAGGGCTCAGGACCCCCACTCGCCGAGGATGTAGAGAAAGTCGTTGATGCCCACGACGCCGTCGCCGTCGATGTCGGCGAAGCAGACCTGCGGCGCGTCGGGGCAGGCGCCCCACGTGCCCAGGACAGCCAGGAAATCGCCGATGCCCACCGTGCCGTCTCCGTCGACGTCGCTGGTGTGGTCGTCGGGGTCGATCGAAAGGGTCCGGTTCCGGGGGACGTGGCGGAGCACGGTGTTCGTACCGTCGCCCCAGAGCACCCGCACCTCGTCCACGACGGTCGCCGACCCGAGGCCGAAGTGGGCTGACAGCTCGCTCTGCACGAGGTAGTTGCTCCCGCCGTCGATGGAGCGCATCTGGACAGCGCCGCCGATGTTGATGGTGACCCTGGTCCCGATGCCATGGGGGGCGAGCTGCGGGTGGCCGGTCGTGTCCAGGAACACACGCAGCCAGTTGCAGCCGAGGCCGGAGACGTCGTTGCGGTACAGCACCAGCGGCTCGCCGGACGAGAAGACAAGCACGTCCTGGTCACCGTCGTTGTCGTAATCGAGGTTGGCGAGGCCGCGGCCCTGGCCGGTGTGGTCGAAGCCGCACGTCCCGGCGATCTCGGTAAACGGGCTCGCCCCCGCGTTCTGGAAGACGTACGCCTGCTCCCCCGACCACTCGGGGCCCTGCGGCCCGTTGTTGAACGGCCAGCCGTTGGTCTCGATGAGGTCGTTCAGCCCGTCGTGGTCGAAATCGACCGTCACCGTTCCCCAGCCCCAGCCGCCGTCCTTGACGCCGTACTCCAGGGAGCTCTCGGCGTACACGTGGCCGCCCTGATTCAGGTAGAGCATGTTGCCGGTGCCGGGAACGCTGGGCATGAAGCTCTCGGTCGTGTAGATCGACGTCACGTACCAGTCGAGCAGGCCGTTGCCGTCGAAGTCACCGATGGCGTGGCCCATGCCGTTACCGTCCAGCCCCGTGCCGGAGAGCGTCGTGAAGTCGGTGAAGGTCCCGTCGGTGTTGTTGATGAGGTACCGGCTCGTGCCGAAGTCCGCGGCCACGAGCAGCTCCGGCCAGCGATCGCCGTCCATGTCGGCCAACCGCGGCGAGAAGCCCCGAACGGTGAGAAGCCCGGCGAGGCCCGCGTCGGCGGTGACGTCGATGAAGGTCTCCTTGCCGTCATTGCGGTAGAGCCGGTTGCTGCCGGAGCTCTCCACCCATCCCACCACCATGAGATCGAGGTCGCCGTCGAGGTCGTAGTCGTTGAAGGTGGCGCCGAACCCGTCGGCCGCGGTCGTGCTCACCGCGGCCACGCCCGCGTCCCCGGCGATCTCCGAGAAGGACACGCCGCCGTTGTTGCGGTACAGCAGGTGATGCCCGGGCTGGGTGGGGGCGGTGGCCGGTCCCAGGCTGGTCACGAAGATGTCCAGGAAGCCGTCGTCGTTGAAGTCGCCCACGGCGGTGCCGACCCCCATGTGGGCGTAGTCGACGCCCCAGGCCGCCGACGCCTCGGAGAACGTGCCGTTGCCGTTGTTGATGAACAGCTTGTCCGCCTCGGTGCCGCCGCTGAGAAAGAAGATGTCCTGGTGCCCGTCGTTGTTGAAGTCGCCGACGGCTCCGCCGCCGAGCATGGCTGAGACGTTCACGGGGCTGACCAGGAGCCAGTCGGACGGATCGTGGACCGCGTTGAGCAGCGCCGAGCCCGTCTGGTCCGTAAAGACCGCGTCACACGCCTGGCCCGCCGGGCACAACGCCAGCAGCGCCGATGCCACGCCTCCAACCGCAATGCTGTGGGTCCCGACTTCTCCCACGCCTTTCACCGGAGGGGGTTTATCCCCGTCCGCTCCATCTGGGCGCCAGTGTATCCGGGGGCCGGACCTCCGCAAGCTTCTTTCGCCTCGCGGGCCGGCAAGCCTGTCGAGGAGCCCGCAATACGCCCGCGGTGTTGCCCCGTGCGTCGCGCGGGCAGCGACCGGCACGACAGATCACCCGCGTTGCGGACCCGCCCCAACAACGCGTGGTCCGACATCGACGTCCAGCTCGAGCGCCGCCGGGCAGCCGCGTGCGGTCTCTGATGCCGATCCCCAAGGGCGGCCCGAGCGCGTCGCCGGCGTCGGTCGCGGATCGCGTGAGCTATACTGCCCGCGCGCGTCATGAACCCTGCACGCCTGATTGCCGTGATCGCACTGATCGCCGCCCTCGGCGCGGCGCCGCCGGCCGCCGAGCCGACCGCCCTGGAGCAGCTTCGCGCCGAGGCCGAGACGCTGCAGCCGCTTGTGAAGTCGGACCTCGCCCGCCGGTTCCTGGCGGCGACACGGGACCTCCCGTCGATCGACAGCGAGCGCGTCGTCTACTGGGACCGCGAGCGCGGCCTCGCCCTCACGCCGGCCGAGGCGGACCGCACGAGCCGCGTGGAGCTCGCCCTGTACGACAGGCTGAGCCTCGGCGAGACGTTCTATTACTACACCGTGTACGGGACGCCGCTGGCCTACTGCCGGGCCCTGGACCTGGCGGCGGGTGCCGGTCTGACGTCCGTGGATTCGAAACGCATCGTCGACTTCGGCTTCGGCGGCATCGGTCAGCTGCGTCTGCTGGCCAGCCTCGGCGCCGACGTGGTCGGCATCGAGGTCCTGGAGCTTCTGCGTGTCATGTATCGCGAACCCCGGGACACCGGTGCCATCCCCCGCAGCGCGGCGGCGGACATCGGGCCGAGCGGCTCGCTGGCGCTGCTGTACGGCAGCTATCCCGCCGAGCGGCGGGTCCGTGAGGTCGTCGGCGACAACGTCGATCTGTTCATCGCCAAGAACGTGCTCAAGCTGGGCTACATTCACCCGGAGCGCGAAGCCGACGAGGCGAGGCTCGTTCATCTGGGCGTCGACGACGGGACCTTTGTTCGCGCGGTGCACAAGATCCTCGCCCCGGGCGGCCTGTTCGTGATCTACAACCTCTATCCGGCGCAGAACCCGCCGGAGCTGCCGTACATCCCGCACGCCACGGGGGCATGCCCTTTCGAGCGGGGGCTGGTGGAGTCGATTGGATTCGAGGTCGTCGCCTTCGACGCCGATGACACGGACGCCGCGCGGGCGATGGGCAGGGCCCTGGGCTGGGGCGAGTCGATGAGCCTCGACACGGACCTGTTCGGGATGTACACGATCCTGCGCAAGCGGGCTGGTCCGAGCGCGCCGTGAGGTCGGAGCGAATGGGTGTCACTGGCAGCTTGTCTGCCAGTGGCCGGCGCGAACGCACGGGCGGTCAAGCCGCCCGTGGCACCCTTCCGTTGAGGTCGTCCGGATCGCTTATCATCCGGTGTGCCGTTGCTCTCCCTCATCCTCGCCTGTGCCTTGGCCGCCGTGCCACCCCTGACCGACGAACAGCGCCGGCGTCTCGCCGGCGCCCGCGACGGGCCGGAGCGTCTCGATGAGGCCTTCACGGCGCTGCTCGACAACGTCCGGCAGTGGACCGATGGCCTTGACGACGCGCCGATCCGGATCGAGCCCGACCTCGACACGATGCTCGCCGGACCCCAGGGCTATCGCGGCGCGTTGTGTCGGATCACCGGCGTGATCCAGCAGCAGGCGCCGCTCGACCCGCCACGCACGGACGTCGCCGAGTGGTTTGTCCGCGACGACGCCGGACGACCGATCCTTCTGTACATGCACGGGCTGTCCCCCGACCACCCCTTTCGGCCCGGTGATCGGGTGGTGGTCCCCGCTCGCTTCTACAAACGCGTGGACGCCGTCGCGCTCGACGGGCGGCTTCACCGGTACCCGGCGTTCGTGGGTGCATTCCCGGCCCCGGCGGCGGCCGACGGGG
>JBFGEG010000094.1:0-14293 GCA_041580235.1 Phycisphaerales bacterium | reverse complement strand
GTCTCCCCACGCTCGATCGCCTCGCGGCGGCGCACCGCGTTGGGCTGGTCGTGACCCAGCCCGACCGTCCGGCCGGGCGTCACCGCCGCCTCATGCCGACCCCCGTCGCGCAGTTCGCCGCGGAGCGCGCGCTGGAGGTCATCAAGCCCGCCGACGTCAACGACCCGGACACGATCACCGCCGTTCGCGACGCCGGGGCCGACGCCTTCGTGGTCATCGCCTTCGGCCAGAAGCTGGGGCCCGCGCTGCTGAACGGCGTCTTCGCCATCAACCTGCACGCGTCGCTGCTGCCCAAATATCGTGGCGCGGCGCCGGTGAATTGGGCGATCATCAACGGGGAGGCTGAAACGGGCGTGAGCGTGCTCACAATAACCCAGCGTATCGACGCCGGGGACGTCCTCGGCCGTCACGCGACCCGGATCGACCCCCTGGAGACCGCCGGCGAGCTCGAGCAGCGGCTGGCCGGCCTGGGACCGCAGCTTGTGCTCGACACGCTCGACCTGTTCAAGGACGACCGGCTCACGCCTGTCCCGCAGGACGAGCGGCTGGCATGCCGCGCGCCGAAGCTCTCCAAGAGCGACGGCACCGTCCGCTTCGACCAGCCGGCGGCCGCGGTCCAGCGACGTGTTCACGGCCTCAACCCGTGGCCGGGGTGCACCGTCGTCCTGGACGGCGAGCGGCTGAAGCTGACGCGTGTGGAGGTCGTTGACGAGAGCGAGCTCCACGACGATCCGGGTCGTGTGCTCGACGACGATACCGTGGCGTGCGCGACCGGGCGGCTGCGGCTCCTGGCCGTGCAGCCGCCCGGCGGCAAGGTCATGACCTTCTCGGCGTATGTCCACGGTCACCCGCGGGGGACCTCGGCGAGGATGGAGTCGGTATGAAGTTCAGGGAGTTCGCCCCCAGCCTCTGGCACCTGCTCGGCATGGCCCGTGACCGGCCTCCGCGCCGCCCCGCGGTGCCGCCCGCCGCCCGCCAACGGCCGCGGCCGGGCTCCATGCGCAGCCGGTATGACGCGCTGGTGGTCGAAATGAAGAGAACCTACGGCGTTCGGGTGCGCCGCTGGCGATCAAGCACGACCGGCTGCGCGTGGGTGGTCCAGTACCACGACGGCGCGGTCAGCCGCCTCATCGAGTCGCCCTATCCACGGGGTCCGATGAGCTGCGCGATCTTCCTACACGAGATCGGCCACCACGCCATCGGCTTCAACACCCACCGGCTGCGATGCCTCGAGGAGTACGACGCCTGGCGGTGGGCCCTGCAGACGATGCGTGAAAAGGGCTTCAACGTCACGGCCGCCGTGGAGAAACGCATGGAGGACTCGGTCCGCTGGGCGGTCAGCAAGGCCCGGCGACGGGGACTCAAGAAGCTGCCGGTGGAGCTGCTCCCGTTCGCCTGATTCCTTTATTACACGTATTACACGGTACGGGGGGAAACGTGTTCCCTTCACGGCGGGCCGCGGTATAGTGGCGCCGTCGGGGCCGGGGCAGCCGGCGTGAGGAGGTCGCGCGGGTGAAGACTCGCACGGGATGGGCGACGGGGAGGTTCAGTCCATGAAGGGTCATGCGTGCGCTGAGGCGGCGATGGGTCCGCTCGTTCGGTGGCTGCTGGTCGGCGCTGCCGTCGCGGCAGTGACCGCGGCGGCGGCGGCGGGGCTGGAGGTGATCCAGCCCTCGACCGAGGAGGCGGCGGCCCGCGGCGTCGTCTACGTCATGATGAGTTATCCCCAGGAGCAGGGCTTGCTGGGGTTCGGCTGCGGATTCGCCGATCTCGACGGCGACGGCGATCCCGACATCATCCTCACGGGTCATCCAACGGGGCTCGTCGGCATCTTCGAGAACGACGGGGCGGGGTTCTTCACGGACCGATCACACGACAGCGGCATCCCGGCGCTCAGCAGCGCTTCGGGCTTCGCCGCGGGCGACATCAACGGCGACGGGCTGCCGGAGCTGTACCTCACGCAGATGGGTTTCGCCAACGTGCTCATGCGCAACGAAGGCGGGTTCCAGTTCACCAACATCACGGGCCCGGCCGGGGTCGGGGACCCCGGGGCCGGCATGGCCCCGAACTTCGGCGACTTCGACGGCGACGGCCTCCTGGACCTGTACGTCTGCAACTACAACGATGCCGTTCCGGGCACCGAGTTCCTCGACAACCGCCTCTATCGCAACCTCGGCGACGAGACCTTCGAGGATGTCAGCATCGCTCAGACCGTCGACGACCACGGCTACGGCTTCCAGGCCGTCTGGTTCGACTTCGACCTGGACGACGATCTCGACCTCTACCTGTCCAACGACCGCGGTCACCAGCCGCCGCTGTTTCGCCCCAACCAGCTGTGGCGCAACGACAACGGCCAGATGGTCAACATCTCCGCCGGCTCCGGGGCCGACGTCGGGCTCTTCTCGATGGGCGTTGCCTGCGGGGACTTCGACGGCAACGGCTGGGCGGATCTCTACGTCACGAACATCGACAGCTACGCGGAGGGCTACAACCCGCTGCTGCTCAACCAGGGCAACGTGAGCCCGCCCTATGTCGAGGCATCGGCCGTGGCGGGTGTGGATCACTGGATCACGTCGTGGGGCGCGATCTTCTACGACTTCGACAACAACGGTTGGCAGGACCTGTACGTCAACAACATGTTCGAGCCCAACTCGATCTATCTGGGCGACGGGGCGTTTCCCTGCACCGCCGATCTGGGCGTCGACGCCAACATCGGGGCCAACACCGGTGTGTCGTTCGGCTCCGCCGTGGCCGACGTGGACAATGACGGGGATCTGGACCTGCTGGTCAACAACCTCGACAACAACGTCGAGTTGTTCATCAACCACGAAGGCGACGCTCGCGGATGGATCAAGTACCGCATGGTGGGCCTGGGCGGCAACGTGCTGGCGGTGGGGGGTAAGGTCAGCACTCAGGTTGGCGCGCAGCTTCTGTACCGCGAGATCCTCGCCGGCGGCAACGGCTACCTCGGCCAGAACGAGCTGGTCGTCCACGTCGGACTGGGGACCGCGACCACGGCCGACCAGGTCGTCGCCACCTGGCCCGGCGGCGCGGCCACCCGCACCCTGACCGACCTGCCCGCGGGGGAGACCTGGACCCTCTATCCGCCGCAGCGTCTCGGCGACGCCGATGCCAGCGGGACGGTCGAGCTCAATGACTTCCTCGTGCTGGCGGCATGCTACGGCGGCGGCTTCCAGCCGGGCTGCGAGATGATGGACTTCGACGGCAACAGCGTGATCGACCTCGACGACTTCGACGCGTTCGTCGCCGCCTACGACGGGCCGCTGCACGACTGCAACAACAACGGGACCATCGACCTGCAGGACATGCTCCTGGATCCCGCCGTGGACCTCGACGGGACGGGGATCCCCGACTTCTGCGAGGACAAGGGCGATCTCGACGGCGACGGGTCGGTGGGGATCACCGATTTCCTGATCGTGCTGGGCTTCTGGGGCCCGTGCCCCGACCCGCCGGCGGCCTGCCCGGCGGACATCGACGACGACGGGATGGTGGGGATCACCGACTTCCTGTTTATCCTCGGCAACTGGGGCTGAGCGAATCACCTCAGGGATCGTCTGCGAATGGTCAGATCGACGCCCCTGGTCGTACCCTACTGTCATTGAGCAGTAGGGGATGAGCGGATCCCCGGACGAAGACGAAAGGCAAGCCAATGACCGTGACCTGCGGACTGCTGGCGATGTGTGCAACTCTCGCGGCAGCGCCGCCGGATCCGGGACCCGACCCGGTGGAGATCGGCGAGAGCAAGCTTTATCGGTACGAGTGGCGGGCGAGCACCTTCTCATTCAGCCGCCAGGACGAGGCGGCGCTGGCCGTCGATCCCGCGGGCCGCATGCTTGCAGTGTGGTCAAGCCGGCGTCAGCAATCAGGCCGCTACGGCGTCTACGGTCAGTGGTTCGACGATCACGGCGTGGCCCTCGGCGAGGAGAGCTGCCTGAGCCTCTGGACGGACTCGCACCAGCGAAGGCCGGCGGCTGCGTTTGACCGGCACGGCCACGCCTGGGCCGTCTGGACGTCGCACGGCCAGGACGGCGATGCGGGGGCGATCATCGCCCGCAAGCTCGGCCCCTCGCCGCGGGACGCGGGCGGCTCGGAGATCCGCGTCAATCAGCAGGCCGCAGGACACGCCACCGACCCCGTCATCGCCACCGGCCCGGATGGCTCGGCCATGATCGTGTGGAGCAACGCATCACAGGTGCGCGCGCGGCTCGTGACGTCCACCGGCACCGCCGCCGGCGAGGAGATGCCGGTCAGCCCCGACGACGTGCCCGCCCGGAAGGCGAGCGTCGCCGCCGGCGCCGACGGCGACTTCACCGTCGTGTACGCGGCCGCGGGCCCCGACAACCGACCCCACGCGCTGTGGGCGCGCCGCTACGACGGCGTTCTGCGGCGTTTCGTCGATCCCGTCGAGGTCACCGGGCCCGGTCACCCGATCGAGCCGGTGATCACCGCGGTCACCGGGGGCTTCGTGGTGGCGTGGCTGGAGCCGGCCGGCGGTGACTACGCGGTGCGGGCGCGCCGCCTCGACTCGCGCGGCTGCCCGCGGGGAGACGCGTTCGCTGTCGCCCCGGACGTCGCGGGCTCCCAGACCGGGGCGGCCGCGGCCGGGGCACCCGACGGCGGCTTCGCCATCGCCTTCAACGCGTCCGACGGTGACGGGCAGGGCATCTTCGTTCGCCGCTTCGCTGCCGACGGCTCGCCCCTGGGGCCGGCCGCCCGTCTCAACCGCTCACACCAGGGTCGCCAGGCCATGCGGTCCGCCACCGGCACCGGCCGCCTCGCCGTCACCGCCAGCGGCTCGCTCGTGTGCGTCTGGAGCGGCGACGGGGGGTTCGGCGACGGCTCGAGCGTCAACGTGACCCTGCTGTCCTCCGGGCCTCTGGCCGAGGCGAGCCGGGGCGTCACCCCCGTGATGCGGGCGGCGGAAGGGCCGCTGCTGGCGGCGGCGGGGCCAACCCCGCACCAGCCGCCGACCTTCGATCCGCGGGCCGTCGAGCAGGCGCCCCGCGAGGTCGAGTTCGGTCCCGCCGGCATCGGCTTCACCGGTATTCTCAGCACGGGCTGGTCCCCGCCGGACCCGCACATGGCGGTCGGTCCCGACCACCTCGTACTCATGACCAATGGCGCGATCGCGTTTTTCACCAAGGACGGCACGCTCACCTTCCAGGACCAGATCGAGGGTGGCAGCGGCTTCTGGGGCAGCCTCGGCGCGACGGGGTTCGTCTTCGATCCAGAGACCCTTTACGACCCACTGAGCGGGCGCTTCTTCGCCATGGCCGCCGAGGCGTACGCCCCGGGCGACAGGTCGTACGTGCTCGTGGCCGTCTCCGACGACTCCGACCCCAACGGCACCTGGCACAAGTACCGCTTCGAGACGACCGGTCTGGCCGGCGACCTGTTCGATTCGCCCAACATGGGCGTTGACAGCCTTGCGGTCTACATCACCGGCGACGGCTTCGGCATCACCCCCAACTATCCCATCTACATCTTCGACAAGGCGTCGCTGCTCGCCGGCGCGCCACCGTTCGTCTCGAATTCGCTCACGCTCACCACGACCACGCAGTCCGCGGGCATCCCCCCCGTGAGCTTCAACGATCCGCCCGCGCTCTATATGATCGAACACCGGGAGTTCTCGACCAACAACACGGTGCGGCTGATCGCACTTCAGAGCCCGCTTACGGGCCCGACGCTCACCACGACGAACCTGAGCGTGCCCGCCTATGGCGGTCCGGAGGATCCCCCGCAGGCGGGGACCTCGGTCCGGCCGGAGACCTTCGATGCGCGGTTCTGGAGCGTGGCGTACCGCAACGGGTCGCTGTGGGCCACCCACCACATCAACTCCAGCCGCGTGCTCGCCCGATGGTACGAGGTCGCCATGAACGGGTGGCCTGACTCGGGCATGCAGCCGACGCTCGTGCAGTCCGGCGAGATCGACCCCGGTCCCGACATCCGCACGTTCTTCAGCTCGATCACGGCCGACACGCACGGCAACGCGGCGATGACGTTCGCCCGCAGCTCGCCCAGCGAGTTCATCTCGATGTCCACGGCATTCCGCTACGCCTCGGACCCGCTGGGGACGTTCCAGGCCGATGTGATCCGTCAGACGAACTCGGGCCCCTACACCGGGTCCCGCTGGGGTGATTACAGCGCCGTCGATGTCGACCCCGCGGACGGGCTGACGATATGGGCGAACCACGAGTACGCCGTGGGCGACAGCTGGCGAACCTGGGTGGCGGGGTTCACCCCCGACTTCCACCCGGCGGATCAGAACTTCGACGGCATCGTCGGCATCGAGGATTTCCTCATCGTCCTGGGCAACTGGGGTCCCTGCCCCGGCCCGTGCCCGCCGTCCTGCCCGGGCGACGTCGACGACGACTGCGAGGTCGGGATCCTGGACTTTCTCGCGGTGCTCGGCAACTGGGGCTAGCCCCGAGAGTCCCGGCCCCCGTCGGGCGTGAACGGACACTTCGCTTGCGTCGGCTGTCCGACTAAACTGAGGTGCCTCATCGCGAGGCGGCCGGGTCCTCGCCCGGTCTTCAGGAGGTCGGAGAATCACGACGCCCGCCCCCAATCCCTCCCCGGCCGTCAGCTCGACGGCGGCACGGCGGCGGCGGACCGACACGCGGTCCGCCTGGAAGAGCCGCCCCGATCGCGACGTGCTGGCGGCCTGCCTGGCTCGAGACGATGTTGCCTGGGCGGAGCTCGTCGCCCGTTACAGCCGGCTGGTCTTCTCGATCCCGCGCCGGTACGGGATGGATCGTGACGCCTGCGAGGACGTGTACCAGGAGGTCTTCTCGATCTTCGTCCGCCGGATGGGCACCATTCGTCGCAGCACCGCGCTGCCGAAGTGGTTCATCACGACCACGCATCGCGTGTGCCATCAGTGGTTTAAGCAGGCTCAGCGGTCGCGGGCGGAGCAGACCCACCCCATCGATGATCCCGTGCCCGCGCCGGATCTGCTGCTCGAGTGGGAGCGCCAGCATGTCGTGCGGCAGGCCCTGCGCCGGCTCGGCGGCCGCTGCGAGGAGCTGCTGGTCGCGCTGTACACGGACCAGGGACCGGAGGCGTACGAAGACGTTGCACGCCGGCTCGGAATCCCCGAAGGCAGCATCGGCCCCACCAGGGCCCGCTGCCTGGGAAAGCTTACGAAGATCATGGAGTCGCTGGAACGAGAAGCGACCCGCTGACCGCCTTGATGTATCACGGTCGCTCCGGGCCGCACATCTGAAGAGACGGGATCGGATCATGAAAGAGCAAGCCGTGACCGACGAGCAGCTCGTGGCGTACGCCTCGGGCGATCTGGACGGCCGGGCGGCCTCGACGGTCGAGGCGTACCTGGCGGTTCACGCCGACGCGGCACGAACCGTCACCGGCCTGCGCCGGGTCATCGACACGCTGCGGCGCGACGACACCGCGGAGCCCGCGGCCGACGCCGTTCGCCGGGCCCTGGCGGTGTTCGGCCCGCTCGACAAGGCGACGGCCGGAGCATCGTGGCTGGGGGGGGCCGCCCGGATCATCGCCGACCTCGTTTTCGAAAGCCGCAACCAGATGGCCCCGGCCGGCTTCCGCGGCGGGGGATCCACCGCCCAGCTCGCCTACGAGTGTGTGCGCGGCCGCATCGACCTGCAGATTCTGCCGCAGCCCGCCGCCCACCCCTGGCGGCTGATCGGCCAGGTCAGCGTGACTGACCGGGGCCTCGTCGAGTCGGTGGCCCTGCTCGACCAGGCCGGGACGATCGTGGCCTCGACGTCACCTGACTCGCACGGCCGGTTCCGGCTCGAGTCGCGACCGGGGATCTACGATCTGCTGGTCGAGCTCGACGGCGGTGATCAGGAGATCATCGCCCCCGGCCTCGAGGTCGGGTAGAAGCTCGGTCGGACAGGACCTCGGGCGAGCGTCGATGGGCCAAGACGACACCGACCTGGACAGGCTCCTTGGTGAGCTCCTTGCGGCACGACCGCCGCAGCGTCGTGCGTGCATCGCCGCGGCCGGCTGCCCGCGGGAGATCGTCACGGCCCTTGCCGAGCGGGCGGAGCAGCTCGCCATCGACGACCTGCACCGGGCCCTGGACGCGACGGAGATGCTCGCCTCGCTGGCCGACGAGCTCGGCGATGCGGCCGCCCGCGTCAGAGCCCGACGCGCCCGCGCTCACACGCTGGCCTACGCCAACCGGTTCGACGAGGCGATCGCCGTCCTGACCGAGTCGGCCCAGCTGGCTCGCAGCATCGGCGATGACGGCGCGGCGGCTCGCGCGGGCCTGACCATGGTCCACGCTTTCGCGCGGCTGGGACGTTTCGATGAGGCGGTCGTCGCGGGCGAGGAAGCGCTGCAGTGCTTCACCGGTCTCGGCCAGCGCGAATGGGCGGCCAAGGCCGAGGTGAACCTCGGCGTCACCCACCGCATGCGAAACGATCCCGACCGGGCCTTGCGTCACTTTGACCGGGCCCGCCCAGTGCTGGCCTCGGATCCGGTCAGCCTCGCGCAGCTCGACAGCAATCGGGCCGACGCCCTGCTGGAGCTCAACCGGTTCGCCGAGGCGGAAGCGGCGTTCACCTCGGCGCTCGAGGCGTTTGAACGGGCCGGCCAGGGTCGGGCCGCGGCGATCGTCGAGGGCAACCTCGCCGATGTGATGAGCCGGCAGGGCAGGCTTCAAGCCGCGCTGTTTCACTACGAGCGTGTCCGGCGTCGCTTCGAGGCGGATGGGGCCGAGGGCGATCTCGCCCGGCTGAAGTCCGAGCAGGCCGAGGCCTTTGCGGGGGCCGGGCTGCCGGGAGAGGCCGCCGGCAGCTATCGGGAGGCGATCCCCGAGCTCGATCGCCACGGGCTGGTCATGGAGGCGGCGCGGGCGCGGCTGGGGCTGGGCCGGACGCTGACGTGTCTGGGCGCGCTGGACGACGCGGCCGCGGCGCTCGACGAGGCGGCGGAGCAGTTTGCGGGCCTCGAACACGAGGCCGGCGGTGCGCGGGTGGCGTTGCTTCGCGGAGAGCTCGCGATTGCTCGCGGCGACGCGGACGCCGCCGCCGAACACCTCACCGCAGCTCTGCAGGGACTGGGTGAGCGACCCGCCGAGGCGGCCGTCGCCCGGCATCACCTCGCCGCCATCGCCCTCGCCCACGGGGATCCGGGCCGGGCCGAGGGGTTGATCGCCGAGGCGCTCGCCGCGGCCACCACGCTGAATCTCGCCCCGCTGCTGGCGGATCTTCTGCAGACCCGCGCGCGGCTGTGGGCCAGGCAGGGTCGCCCCGACGACGCGCTGGACGACCTGCGCTGCGCCGTCGTTCACGTGGACCGGTTGCGGGGGACGCTGCAGGCGGATCGGCTGAGGGCGGCCTTCGTCGCCGACCGATCCACCGTCTACGCGGACCTGATCGCCATGCTCCTGGATGATCCGACGGCGGCCAGGATCGCCGAGGCGTTCGGGGTCGTCGAGCAGGCCCGGAGCCGGGCCCTGCTCGACCTCGTGGCGGGGGCCGTCCACGGCACGTCATCGGTGTCCGAACAATCGCCGCCGGTCGACGGGGAGGATCACGCGGAGACGCCCCTCGTGCGGCGGGTGCTGCGTCTGCGTGGCGACCTCAACGGCCTGTACAGCGTCCTCGCCGGCGCGGGAGCCTCCGGCGATTGGTCGCGGTGGCGAGGCCGGGTCGAGGCGTGCGAGGGAGAGCTGCAGACGCTGGAAAACCGTCTGGCCGCGACACGCGGGGTTGGGGGGCTCTTCGCCGCACCGGCCGATCTGTCCGCGACGCAAGCGTGCCTGGGGCCCGACACCGTCCTCGTCGAGTACTTTCTCGCCGGCGACGAGCTCGTGGCCTTCGTGGTGGGGCCAGCCACGGTCGAGTGCCGCCGCCGGCTGGCCAGCCGCGGAGAACTCGAGCAGCACCTCGAGCTCACCCGGTTTCAGATCGAGCGCGTCATCGGCTACACGCGGGACGAGGCCAACGGCGGGCTGGTGGCCGACGCCCGCCGGGAGCTGCGGGACCTGCACGCAATACTCATCGAGCCGCTCGGCCCGTGCGTGGCCGCTGCGCGGCAGCTGATCTTCGTTCCGCACGGTCTCCTGCACGGGCTGCCGCTGCATGCGCTGCACGACGGGCAGGCGTATCTCATCGAACACCACGAGGTCAGCTACGTGCCGAGCGCCAGCCTCTTGCGACACCTTGACTCGGCCCCTCGGGCCGCAGCGGGCGGTGAGCGGGCCAGCCTGGTGTTCGGCGTCGCCGATTCGGCCGCGCCCCACATCGGCCGCGAGGTCGAGGCGGTCGCCGGGCTGCTGCCCGGGTCCCGTGTTTACGCGGGCGCCGACGCGACATGGGCGCGACTCGAGGCCGAGGGTCGCGGGGCGTTCGTCGTGCATCTCGCCTGTCATGGCTGGTTCTTGCCGGACAACCCACTGGCCGCGGGGCTCAGGCTCGCCGATCGCTGGATGACCGTTCGTGACCTCTACGGCCTGCGGCTCGACGGGGCCGTCGTCGTGGTCAGCGGCTGCGACACGGGTCGATCATCGGTCGACGCCGGCGACGATCTCGTGGGGCTCGTGCGGGGCTTCTTCACGGCCGGGGCCTCCGCGCTGCTGCTGTCATTGTGGCCCCTGCACGACGAAACCGGAAGGATTTTGGTGGCATCGATTTACGAGTTCTGGCAGAATGGGCGTTCGGAAGGAGCACACCCGGACCGAGGCCCGAGGCTGGCGGAGGCGGTGCGGGCCGCCCAACGCCGGGTCATGGAGAGCGACCCGCATCCTGCGTTCTGGGCCCCGTTCATGCTGGTGGGACGACCATCATGAGACAGAAGCTCGCGGTGTCGATCGGCCTCGGTTGCGCCGTGGCGCTCATGGCCGGCCCGGGCGTCGACGTACCCGACATGCCGGGCAGCGCCGACGAGGGGGGCGGCTCATCCGTGCAGGTCATCCTCGAGCTCAATCCGGGCGTCCTCATCCAGCAGATCAACGCCGACTATGCACTGGCCACGCTCGCCGCGATTCCGACGCGACGACTCTATCTGCTCCAGACGACGGCGGGAGTCGACGAGGCAGCGCTGCAATCGGCGCTCGACGATGACCCGCGTGTGAGCGACGCCGAAGTCAACGAAGACTGCCAGTCACCGGAGGCGGCCGGTGGAGACACACAGCCGTTTTTCTTCTACGTGCCGCCCGGCGAGTACGCGAACCAGTATGCTCTCGATCGCGTCGGGCTGCCCGAGGCGCTGCTGATCTCGACGGGGGACGGCGTGACCGCCGCCGTCATCGATACCGGCGTCGACGCCACTCACCCAGGGCTCGACGGCCGCGTCCTGCCCACGGGCTACAACTTCGTCGACGGCAACACGGACTGCGACGACGTCGCTTCCGGCGCCGACACCGACGGGGACGGTGTCCCCGACGAGCTGACCGGGCACGGCACGTTTATGGCCGGCATCATCGCCGTCGTGGCCCCCGACGCCGCCATCCTCCCCGTCCGGGTCCTCGACAGCGACGGCTCCAGCGACTTGTTCCGCGTCGTGCAGGGCATCTACTTCGCCATCGACGCGGGCGTCGACGTCATCAACCTGAGCCTGGACACTCGAAGCCACAATCACATCCTGCGCGACGCCGTGGACGCCGCCCGCGAGGCCGGCATCGTGGTCGTCGCGTCGGTGGGCAACGAGGACCGGCACGTCCCCGTGCCTCTGCCCGCGGGCCACGACACCGTGATCGGGGTCGCGGCCACCGATGGCCTGGATCACAAGGCCGACTTCAGCAATTACGGCCAGTACGTGTCGCTCAGCGCTCCCGGCTGGGGGGTCACCAGCACGCTGCCGGGCGACGCCTATGCCACCGCCAGCGGCACGAGCATGGGCACGGCCATCGTGGCCGGGGCGGCGGCGCTGCTCGCTTCGGCACACCCGGCGGCAACACCGGATGCGATCGAAGCGGCCCTGCTCTCATCCGCCGACGGTCTCGACGCCGCCAATCCCGGCTATGCGGGACAGCTGGGGGCCGGACGGCTCGACATCCCCGGCGCCCTGGCCGCCATGGCGGCTGACGGTCCCGGTCCGCTCGACCTCGACGGGCGGTCGGTGATCATGGGGATCCCCCTCGTGCTCGGCGCGTGGGGGACGGCCGGGTCATCGGCCGACCTCGACGGCAGCGGCGTGGTCGACTGCGGTGATCTCGTCGTCCTGATCGCATCCCGCGGATCCCAGCCGTAAACGCGTTGATGCACGCGGCTTGCAGACGGGCGTTCGTAACCGGTTGCCCGGAATTGTGTATTCCAGAGACGCTCTTGGACACCTGTACCACGGACAGGTGCGGTTCTGCCGCGCCGGTGGACGCGGCCGGCGCGGTGCGTCTGTTCTCCTTCGTCGCATGCGCGCCATACCAAGGGACGCGCACGCGTCAACGTTCCAACGGCCGCCGTTGATCAGGTGATTCTCTGCGATCATCCGATCAACGGCGGCCGTTTTGCCTGATACATATCGACGTTGTTGATTGTGTTGAAGATGCACGAGATGCCCTTGCAACACAGCGAGGGCGTCGTACCATCAGGTTCTGGGAAATGCAGGAGGCAACCGTCTCTTCACGCATGCCACGCGCGGTGCGCGAGACGTCTTGCGAGATATCGAGATACTTGACGAGCGGATCATGGAGGATCAAACACACCACAACGCAGAACAAACCGTGAGTCTCAAACAACCGAATCGTGTCAATCAAAGGAAGGCAACGGAGAAAACAGACCATGCCTAATCGATTCACAAGAACATTCAAGATCGGACTGACGTGTCTGTGTACGTTGGTCGTCTGCGCGGCGCCGGCCCTGGCGCAGCGAGGCGACTCAGCCCGGACGATCCGTGTGATCGTGTGCACACCCGAAGGCGTGCCGCTCAACGGCGCGACGATGTCGGCGGTGACCGACGACGGCTTCACCACCAAGGCGACCCCGATGGGCGTCGACGGGGTGCACGTGATCTCCGGCATCGGCGCCAAGACGACGATCGAGCTTGAGCACCCGGTCTATGGCAGCACCACCTCGGAGGTGATCCTGCCGGGCAACTCGCAGTTCGTGGTGCTCGAGGTGCAAATGGGCAGCGAGATGGCCACGGCGCGTATCCTCAGCCAACGCGGCGACCTGAGCCTGCTGTCGGCGTTCGCCCCCGCGGGCGGCATCGCGGGCGGGAGCAACTGCTGCGAGCCCCACGGCGGGCTCGGCTGCGATGACCCCGACTGCGAGGCCATCGTGTGCGCGATCGACCCGTTCTGCTGCGACACGGCGTGGGACGGCATCTGCGCCGGTGAGGCCGCCGATCTCTGCGGCGACCTGTGCGGCGGCGGCGGCGGCGACTGCGTGCTCGACTGTCCGGGCGGCGCCCTGGAAGAGGGCGAAGCGTGCGGCAGCGACACCAACGGCGGCTGCAACTCGACGCCTCCGATCTACACGGCGGCGTCCTGCGGCGACACCTTCTGCGGCACCGCTTGGGCCAGCGGCGGGATGCGGGACACCGACTGGTATCTCGTGGACCTGCCCGACCCCGACGGCAACGGCTGCCAGGAGCTGCGGGGCACGCTGACGTCGCAGTTCGACGGCGTCGTCTTCATCGTCGACGGCATCGCGGCGTGCGCGCCGGTTGTGGTCGGTGAGACGGGGACGTCCAATGACTGCGTCACGGGACCGGACGCGGTGGCCTGCCTGCCGGCTCCGGGGACCTACGTGGTCTTCGTGGCCACGGCGGACTTCGACGGGACACCGTGTGACAGCGGCGACAACGACTACGTCCTCGAGATCAGCTGCGCGGACTGTGACAGCTGCGGCGGCGGCGGGGCATGCCCGGGCGAAGGCGACTGCTGCACGCCCGGCGGCAACGGCACGCCCGGCTGTAACGATGCCGACTGCTGCAACCTCGTGTGCGGCATCGACCCGTTCTGCTGCGACGTGGCCTGGGACGGCATCTGCGCCGACGAGGCCGCCGATCTCTGCAGCGACCTGTGCGGCGGCGGCGCCGACTGCCCGGGCGAGGGCGACTGCTGCACGCCCGGCGGCAACGGCAGCCCCGGCTGCGACGATGCCGACTGCTGCAACCTCGTGTGCGGCATCGACCCGTTCTGCTGCGACGTGGCCTGGGACGGCATCTGCGCCGACGAGGCCGCCGATCTCTGCGGCGATCTCTGCTTCATCCCGCCGCCGGCCAACGACGATTGCGCCGACGCGATCGAGGTGGCGATCGGCTCCAACACCACCGGCACGACCCTTGGTGCCACGGAGGACGCCAACGCGATCTTCTGCGACACCTCGGTGAGCGTGGG
>JBFGEG010000093.1:0-14566 GCA_041580235.1 Phycisphaerales bacterium | reverse complement strand
CGCGACGCGCTGGACGAGGCCCTGCAGGATCTCGGGCTGGAAGAGGACGACTTCGCGCCGCCGCAGGGGCCGGTGGGTCTCGCGTTCTTTCCCGGACCGGCCAGAAACAACGGGATGCCCGCCGAACCCGGTTTCATGCTGCTGGCCGACTACGGGGCCAGCGCCCCCCACATGGACCGCATCGTGAACGCCCTGATGAGGAACGCCGAGGAGGACGGGGTGGAGTTCCGGCAGCGCCGGCTGCTCGGGCGGACCGTCTACACCGTCGATCTGTCGGAACTGGAGCTCCCCGACGACCTCATGGATCTGGACGACGATGACTTCGATCCCATGATGGGCGGGCTGCCCGCCGTGCCCGACCCCGACGAGATGCTCCAGCACTTCCAGAACGTGCACTTCGTGCGGGACGGGCGCAACTTCATGGTGTGCTCCGACCTCGACGTGCTGGGCGAGGCCCTGATGCTCAGTGACGAGAACGAGATCTCCGGGCTGAGCCGCCGCGAGGACTTTCAGGCGGCGGTCGGCCAGCTCGGTCCCGTCGACGGCTACGCCGTGGTGCTGCTGCGCGGGCTGGGGGCGATGCTGCCGCCCGATCCGATGGTCATGATGATGCAGGGGATGGTCCAGTCGATGCTGGGTGACATCCACGCGCTGAGCTTCGGCGTGCGGCTGGACTCCGAAGACGCCATGATCGAGAAGACATTCGCCGTCTACATGCCCAACGGCAAGTCAGGGCTGACGGCGCTGATGGATGTCGAGACGCCCCAGGGCGAGCTGCCCCCGTTCGTGTTCCCCGGCACCATCGCCTACAGCCGGATGAACTTCCGGTTCAGCGAGGTGATGGGGTTCCTCCGCGGCGTGGCCATGGCCAACCCGATGCTCGGGGCCCAGATCAACCAGATGCTGCTGGAGTACGGCCCGACCATCGAGCAGGTCTGCTCGTCCATGGGACCGGAGGTTCACAGCGTGGTCACGATGGCCCGCCCCATGGCCATCGACAGCCTCAAGTCGCTGTACGCGATCGAGTCGAGCCGGCCCCAGCAGGTCGAGGCCGTTCTCGCCGAGTACGCCGGCGCCATGGGGCTGCACGCGCGTGACTTGCTTGGCCAGAGGATCTACTCCATGGACTTCAACCCCATGATGATGGGAATGCCCATGGCCATGCCGCAGGCCGACGGCTTCTCGATCGGCTTCGGCGCCGGGTACGTGATGGCCGGCAACACCAGCCTCGTCGAGGACGCCCTGCGGGCCGGCGCCCGGGCCGGCATGCCGAACCTGGCCGATGACCCCGCCTTCCAGCGGGCCGCCCGCGCCGTCACCGCGCCGCGCAGCGTGGCGTGGGGAGTCGTCAACGTCGTCGAGTACCTGGAGTACTTCAAGAACCTCGACACGATGATCCAGGAGCAGGTCCTGCAGCAGATGCAGCAGTTCGATCCGGCGTACGCCCAGGAGCTGGCGGCGGAGTTCGCGGCGCAGCCGCAGGCGCCGTGGAAGGACTTCGACCTGGCGATCATCGATCGCTACCTCGGTCCCCTGGCCTGGGAGCTGCGGGCCCGCGAGAACGGGTTCGTCGGCCGCTATCTCGTCCTGGAGCCCGAAGGGGGCCTGGGGCGCTAGGTCACGCCCAGCCCACGGTGTAGAAGATCGTGGTGAACAGCAGGTCGGCGATGATCACCGCCACCACCGACTGGACGACGGTGCTGGTGGTGGCTCGTCCGACGCCCGCCGCGCCGCCGGTGACGGCGAGACCGTGGTAGCAGGCCAGTGAGCTGAGGATCACCCCGAACACGCACGCCTTGGCAAGACCGGTCAGGAAGTCCTGAAGCACGACGGCGTTGAGCGTGTTGCTCTTGTACAGCTCGTAGGGAACCCCCAGCACGCCGATGCTCATGAAGGCGCCGGCCACGATGGCGGTGATGTCGCCGATGATCGTCAGCAGCACGAGCCCGACCGCGGTGGCCAGGACCCGCGGCACGACCAGGAACCGCACCGGGTTCAGGGCGTGCGCCTCCAGGGCCTCGATCTCCTCGCCGACGACCATGGTGCCGATCTCCGCGGCGATCGCGGCCCCCGCGAAGCCCGTCAGCACGATGGCGGCGATGAGCGGCCCCAGCTCGCGGGTGATGCCCACGCCGATGATGTTGGCGATGAGGTCGGACTGGCCGTACTCCGAGAGCGTTGGCTCCATCTGGAGGGCGAGGATGAGACCCACGCACGCACAGACGAGCATGACGATCCCGGTCGCCTTCACGCCGACCCGTACGAGCTGGGTCACGAGGGCGGTGCGGCCGAACCGCACCCGCGGGTTGATCAGGGAGCGCGCGACCCACGTCACGACGTCTCGGATCAGATAGAAGACGCCGCCGATGATGTGGAACGTGTCGATCCACACCGCGCCCCAGCGGTCCAGTCCGCGGACGACGAGTGATCGCTTCGTTTCAGCCGGTTGAGCCATGTAGCACCCGAGACTTCATCCTTGAGATCTCACAGCGCGGCCGCATCGTCGACCGTGTCCACGATGGCGAACACCATGTCGAGCCTCGCGATCTCGAAGATCGAGCGAACCTTGTCCTGCAGCGCACAGAGGATCAGCTTGCTGCCCGTGCGGCGGGCGATCTGCATCGCCTCCACGAGGGTGGCGACGCCGGAGCTGTCCATGTACGGCACCGCGCTGAGGTCGATGACAAGCCGGGCGGGCTGGCTGTCCTGGATCTGGCTCAGCCGCTGTCGCAGCATGGCGGCGCAGCTGAGGTCGATCTCGCCGATGGGACGCAGGACGACGCCGTCGGTGATGTCGTCTGTTTCGATCTGGAGCTCTTCGGCCTTACTCATTGTTCCACCCGTTCCTGTCTGGAAGTGTCGGGCCGGCGAGCGTCGTCAACCGGACGAAGGTGTTTGATCATGGTGAGTCTCATGCCCTGCTCCGGGCGGCGCTCGTATTGCACGTCATCCATGACCTCCCGGATGATGTGCACGCCGAGACCGCCGGGGCGAATGTCGTCGAGGTCACGCGGCTGAATTTCGGACGGATCGATCTGCGCCGCCTGGTCTTCGATCACGATCTTGAGCCCTGACGGATCGCCGTCCAGGGCCCAGAAGCTGATCCACAGCCGGCCGTCGTCGCGGCGATCGTATCCGTGGGTGATCACGTTGCACAACGCCTCGTCCACGGCGAGGCTGATCTGGCCGCACTGCATCTCGTTGAAGCCGAGACGCTGGGCGATGGTACCGACCAGGGCGCGCACGGCGGCGAGGAGCCGTGGTTGGCTGAACATCTGCAGCTTGACTTCGGGCTCGGTGGATGTGTCAGCCATTGGTGTCATGAACGGTGACGGCCGATTGTGGTCGCTGTGCGTTGACGGCGTCGACCCACCGCGCAATCGCCTTGTCGCGGTCGACGGGGGGGTCATCGTAACGATAACCGCGGGTCTCGCCGGTCAGACGCTGCAGGGCCGTGATCGCCAGCAGCCGCACCGCCGGGTCGTCGGAGTCCAGCTGCTCCACCAGCTCAGTGGTCTTGCTCGTGTCGCCGGTCCGGATCGCCTGCTCGATCGCGTACAACCTGGCCCCGGGGCTGGGCGAGTCGAAGCCACCCGTCGTCGCCGAGGGGGCGCAGGCAGCGCCCAGAAGAGCAACCGCGCACGCGGCCATGCGAAACCTGACCATCGGCCAAAGCATACGGAACCTCATCGGGGCAGGGGAAGGCCCCACGATAGCAAAATCGGCGATTTGGACGGCACTGCGATCCGACCCGCCGGATCGAATCCGGCGGCCGCATTACCGGCACGGCCCCCACGTGCCCAGCAGCTTCAGGAAGTCCGTGATTCCGACCACGGCATCCCCGTCGAAGTCACACGGACCCGGCAGACCCCAGCCCCCGAGCACGGCGAGAAAGTCGACGATGCCGACCATGCCGTCGCCGTCACCGCAGTCCCAGGGGCACGGCGGTGTCACCTCGAGCGTCTCGCCCGTGATCGTGAAGCTGTTGATGCTCTCGCCGGTCAGTTGAACCGCCGGGATCGACTCGAGAATCAGCGGGCCGCCCCCGCCCGCGATGATCTCCGGCGTGACACGCAACCCGTCGGCCGTCATCGGGGCCAGCCCGTTCACGTCGATGACCAGCGGCACGTCCCACTTCGATTCGCTGTGAGCGCAGCTGTCCTTGATGTCCCAGATGATGCACGGGGGGTTGTCGGTCGTTTCGCCGACAGGACCGACCTGGCCGCTGATCGACGCGATCACCGTGTCGCCGAGCAGGACCTCCACCGTTTGGGAAGTCGAGCCGAGGGCCGAGAAATCGACCGACAGCTCGAGGGTGCCCGCCGTGAGCTCGCGAACCTTGGACTGGACGACAAGAAGCCCCGCCCCGGACGACTCGATGAGCGCCGCCGAAGCGAGGCTGTAGCCGGGGCCGCCCACGATCTCGCCGACGTTGAAGTCGATCTTGATCGCCGGCGGCACGCACTCCGCCTCGACCCCGTCGTCGCCGCTGGCGCCGATGTTGGAGACGGTCAGACAGCAGTGACCGAGCACGGCGGGCCCGACCAGGTGGGCCTGTCCCAACGCCCGATGCAGGTTGCCGAAGAGGCCGACCGCCTCGTCGGAGACGCGAATCTCGCCGACGTCGGCGCCGCGCATCTCGATCAAGTCGATCGGCGGCGGGGCGACCGTGCCCGGCGTGAGACCCACCCGAAGCTCATTGGCGATCACGGCACCGGCGGGGGCGATCGTCATCGCCGATCGTGTCAGGTCCATCGAGAGAATCTCGGTCTGGACCGGCAGCTCGGGGGCAGCCGGGTCCATCGAGGTCATGGTGATGATCACCGGCTCGCCCGACGCGCCCGTGCCGATGTCACCCTCGGCGATGACCGCGGGAAAGGGCGGCAGGTGCTCGACGTCGGCGACGACCACGCCGTCCAGCAGCGCCTGCACCTGAAGCGCCGACGCGTCATAGAAGCCCATGCTGACCGACACGGCGGCCTGACCGCCCGTGGTCTCGGAGATGCTCAGGCGAAACGGCGGCGGGGCCGCACCGGACGCGGCCGGACCGGCGACATGCTCGAGACCGTCGATCTGAAAGAACGTTCCCGGCGAGAGGCCGCCCTTGGGTCCGATGTCCACGGCGGCCACGAAACCCGTTGCCCCGTCAAGGTCGATGCTGACACCGTCCTCACCCGACGACCCGATGTTGGACACGACCAGGTGTCCGGTCGGCGTGTCGAGGGTGAGGGTCGCGTTGCCGAGCGGCGTGTGGGGCAGGCCGAAGAAGAACTGGCCGCCGATCCCGGCCAGCACCGCCGATGAGGCACACGCGACGGCCACGCAAGAGATGCAACGAACGGTCACCATCACGCGACCCCCTTTTCATTGCCTCCACCCTGGCGACGTCAGTGTACCAGAAGTGCTCCATTGCAATTCACGCTGCGGCCGGTACTTTGCTGTCATGCCGCACCCACGCGTTGCTCTTGTCGCCGCCGGCCTGTCGGCCCTCTCAACCAGCGTCTCGGCCCAGCCGTTCACCACCGTGGTGACCCACGGCTTCACCGTCGGCAGCAAGGGCCTCTGGGTGCAGGGGATGGCCGAGGCGATCCTGGCCCGGGCCGGCGAGGGCTCCGTCTACCGGTACGACCCCGCCACCGGCGAGTGGCAGCTCGTGGCCTCACAGAGTACGCCCGACGACGTCGTGATCCTGATCTTCAACTGGACCGACGAGTCCGACGGGCCCGCCGACGGGCCGAACTGGAATTACGCCCAGGCCGCGGGCGACGCGCTGTACACCGCCCTTCGCGATCCGCGTTACGCGGCGGCGAGCGGTCCGCCGGACCTGCTCACGGGCCGGACCGTCCACCTGCTCGGCCACAGCCGCGGCGCGTGCGTCATGAGCGAGACCTCTCGGCGTCTGGTGCTCGCGGGCATCCCCGTCGACCAGGTCACGACGATGGACCCGCACCCCGTCAACGGCACGCTCGACTTTCCGCTCAACTTCGACTGGGGCGATCCGGTACCGATGAAGTGGACCGGTGTGAGCTGGCAGGACAACTACTGGCGGGCCGACGGCGGCTTCTTCAACGCCGGCGATTTCGACGGCATCCCGCTTGACAATGTCTACCAGATCGAGCTGAGCGAGAGCGCCCTCGAATGCACCGAGAGCACGACCTGTCTCGGCGCGCCCGACAGCGAGTGCGGCTACGGCACCGCGCACAGCGACACGCACCTGTGGTATCACGGAACAATCGATCTTGCCGCCAACCCCGACGACGGCGAGGAGTGCATCAGCGACCTGATGCGGGCGACGTGGTGGCCGGGCGGCTTCATCGAGGACGGCTTTTACTTCTCGGCGCTGGGAGGCGGCGTCGCCGACCGTCCGGTCCGCACGCCCGGCACCGCTCCGGGGCCCGTGGCCATCCTGAACAACGGCTGGTTCGAGCAGGGCAGCTGGGCGGGGTGGCTCTACCACGGCGGGGGGGGAGATGCCGCGGTCGTGAACGACGGCACCAACGCGTACCTCCAGCTCGACACCGATTCCGTAGACCTGGACGCCGAGTTCGCCCACAACCGCTTCTGGCTGCCGGCGGACGCAACGACCGTCGGCTTCGACTACCGACTGGCCGCCACGAGCCTCGGCGGCGACACGCTCAGCGTGCGTCTGCGTGACCTCGACGGCAGCGTCGACGAGGAGATCGAGTCGATTCCGTTCTCCATGACCAGCGGCTGGATCGTGGACAACACGGTGACGCTGCCGAAATGCCTGCCACGGGCGCGGGCGTACACGCTGACGTTCCGGCTCGAGGCCGGCACCGGCAGCGGGGCGGTCGTTCATGTCGACAACGTCGTGGTCGAGACCGGCGGCGGCGGATGCCCCTGGGACTGCGGCGACGGCGACGGCACGGTGGGCATCAATGACTTCCTCGCACTGCTGGGCACGTGGGGGGCTCCCGGAGCGTGCGACTTCGACTGCGACGGCGCGGTGGGGATCGGCGACTTTCTGAAGCTGCTGGGCACCTGGGGCGCGTGTCCCTGAGTCGATCCCTCGACCCCGTCTTCCATTCGAGCTACACTGCCGTTTTCCCGCGGAACGTCACACATGACTTCTCCTGTCTCGCGCGTCGCGGAGCCGCCCCCGCACGCCGATGTCATCGCTGTTCTCGATTTCGGCAGCCAGTATGCCCAGCTCATCGCCCGCCGCGTGCGCGAGGCGGGGGCCTTCAGCCTGCTGCAGGCGCCGGACACGCCGGTCGAGGAGCTCAAGCGTCTCAACCCCAAGGGGATCATTCTCTCCGGCGGGCCGGCGAGCGTCACGCACCGGGCTGCGGTGCGGTGTGACCCGGCGATCTTCGAGCTGGGGGTGCCGGTGCTCGGCATCTGCTACGGCATGCAGCTGGGATGCCAGCTGCTGGACTGCAAGGTCTCCGAGACGCCCAAGGCCGAGTACGGCCGGGCCCGGCTGACCATCCACGACCACCGCGACCTGCTCGCCGACATTCCGGAGAGCACGACCGTGTGGATGAGCCACGGCGACCAGGTGACGTGCGTGGACGGCGAGTTCGACACGCTGGCCAGCACCCCCACGTGCCCGTTCGCCGCCGTTCGCCACAAGACCGTCCGGTTCTACGGCGTACAGTTCCACCCGGAGGTGACCCACACGCCGCACGGCGTGGAGCTGCTTCGCAACTTCCTCTACGAGATCTGCAAGTGCACCGGCACCTGGCGGATGAGCGATTTCGTGGAGTCCGAGTCGAAGCGTATCCGCGAGCAGGTGGGCGACGGTCGCGTGATCTGCGGGCTCAGCGGAGGCGTCGACTCGTCGGTGGTGGCCGCGCTGCTGGCCAAGGCAATCGGCGAGCGGCTGACATGCATCTTTGTGGACAACGGGCTTCTGAGAAAAAACGAGCGTCAGCTCGTGGAGGCCACGTTCCGGGACCACTTCGAGGTCGATCTGAACGTCGTGGACGCCGCGGAGGCGTTCCTCCGCGATCTGGAGGGCGTGACCGACCCCCAGGAGAAGCGGGTCCGCATCGGCCACCGATTCATCGAGGTCTTCACGAAGGCGTCGGCGCACGTCGAGGGCGACGTGCGGTTCCTGGCCCAGGGGACGCTCTACCCCGACGTGATCGAGTCCGGGCACGGCCACTCGGGGGAGGCGGCCAACATCAAGGTGCACCACAACGTGGGAGGCCTGCCGCCCGAGCTTCACTTCGAGCTGATCGAGCCGCTGCGCAACCTCTTCAAGGACGAGGTGCGTCAGCTCGGTGCGCTGCTGGGCCTTCCCGCCCACATCGTCTGGCGGCACCCGTTCCCGGGTCCCGGCCTCGCGGTCCGGGTGCTCGGCGAGGTGACGCGGTCCCGTCTCGACCTGCTCCGGGAGTGCGACGAGATCCTGCTGGAGGAGATCATCGCCCACAACCTGTACCGCAGCACCGATCAGGTCTTCGCGGTGCTGCTGCCGCTGAAGACGGTGGGCGTGATGGGCGACGCGCGGACCTACGACTCGGTCGTGGCCCTGCGGGCGGTGGAGACGCAGGACTTCATGACGGCCGACTGGGCCCGCATCCCCTTCGACGTGCTGGCCACCATCAGCAACCGCATCATCAATGAGGTCACCGGCGTCAACCGCGTCGTGTACGACATCTCCTCGAAGCCGCCGGCCACGATCGAGTGGGAATGACCGCCCTCAGGCGACGCGCCCGAAAATCATGCGGCCGGCGCTGGTCTGCAGAGAGTTGGTGACCATGACGTCGATCTCCCGGCCGATGTGGTCGGAGGCCTCCTCGATCACGACCATGGTGCCGTCGGGCAGGTAGCCGACGCCCTGATTGGCGGACTCGCCGCGCTTGACGACCTCGATCCGGATCGTCTCGCCGGGGATGACCTGCGGCTTCAGCGACGAGGCCATCTCGTTGAGGTTCAGCACGGGCACGCCCTGGATCTCGGCCACCTTGTCGAGGTTGTAGTCGGTGGTAAGCACCCGCAAGCTCTGGTCGGACGCGAGCTGCAGGAGCTTGTGGTCAACCGATCGGCCCTCGACGTTGGTGTCGTCGATGGAGAGATCCAGGTAGGGGCTGGTCTGGAGGCGGCTGAGCACGTTGAGACCACGGCGTCCGCGCGACCGCTTGAGCTTGTCGCCGGAATCAGCGAGCGTCTGGAGCTCATCGAGGACGAACTTGGGCACCACGAGGGGGGCGGCGACGAACCCGGTCTCCGCCAGGGCCTCGAGGCGGCCGTCGATGAGCACGGAGCTGTCGAGCACGAGCGGCCTCACCCCGCGCACCTGCTTGGTGAACTCGACATAGGGGATGACCAGTCGGAAGTCGTCCTTGGTGGTGAGCACGACGGAGACGGCGAGGTAGCACAGGACGATCGCAATCACGACCTTTGTCAGGCCCAGGTAAATCTCGGCGGGGCCGGCCTTGAGATCCCAGGCGTCGGCCACGACGTCGAGCAGCGCGCCGATCGCCAGGGCACCGATCAGCCCGACGCAGATGCCCAGGTACACGCCCACCACCGAGGTGAGCCGCTTGTTGGGGGTCTTGGCGTCGAGGACGAGCACGATCACACCGACGGCCGTGGCTCCGATGAACAGGCCCACGAGCGTCGTGAACTCGAACTCCTCCGGCCGATCGGCACGACTTGCCACCGACAGCAGCGTCACCGTCACCAGAAGCACGAGAAAGAGCAGGCGCACCACCAGCAGCAGCAGCTTCTGGCTCTGTCGCTGCTCCGCGGCCAGTACGGAAGGCGGCGCAAAACCCGCGGCGCGGGGCCTTTCGGCCCGCGTTGCCTCCGGAGCCTGCTCGGTTGGATCCGTCATCCATCACGAGTGTATACCACAGCATCTTCCCCCGCTAAGATGCGCGTCCGGTGTCGTGAAAGGCGGCCGGGCCCGCCGGACGGGTGGCCCGTGAACTTGGTCAGGGCTTGATCGCAGCAGCCATAAGCGGCGTCGTCCGAGCCAGCGGTGTCCTGGCCGTCTTTCGCGGCACCGTGTGAGAGAACGGGTGATGGTGAAGCACACCGAGATGCTCGAGCCGAAAGCGTCGAGCCCCAAAGGCTCCTACACCGTGCTTGCGCGGCGGTATCGCTCGCGCGACTTCGATGAGCTCATCGGCCAGGAACCCATCGCCCGCACCCTTCGCAACGCGGTCGCCTCCGGTCGAACCGCCCACGCATACTTCTTCTGCGGCAGCCGCGGCGTGGGCAAGACCTCCATGGCCCGCATCCTGGCCAAGGCGCTCAACGTCACCGGCGACCTCGATCAGGCCGACGAGATCGCCGAAGCGATCCTCCGCGGGGACGACCTGGATGTCATCGAGATCGACGGGGCGTCCAACCGCGGCATCAACGAGGCCCGGGACCTCATCGCCGCCGCGGGCCTGTCGCCGGCGCGGTGCCGCTACAAGATCTACATCATCGACGAGGTTCACCAGATTACGAAGGATGCCTTCAACGCGCTGCTCAAGACGATGGAGGAGCCTCCGTCGCACGTGAAGTTCATTCTCTGCACCACCGAGCCGCACAAGGTGCCCGCCACGATCCAGAGCCGATGCCAGCGGTTCGACTTCCGGCTGCTGTCGACGGCCGAGATCGCGGGGCAGCTGCGGCGGATCCTGCAAGAGGAGGGGATCGGGGCCGACGACCAGGTCGTGGCCCAGATCGCGCAGCTGGGGCACGGGTCGATGCGCGACGCGCTGAGCCTTCTCGACCGGCTCCTGGCCGCGGGCGAGCCGACGCTGACCATGGAGCTGCTGGAGCAGATGCTGGGCCTGCCCGACCACGCGCTGGCCGTCAAGCTCGTGGACGCGATCGCGGCGGGGGACGCCCCGGCCGTCCTGGAGGCGGGGGCGGCCCTGCTGGACCGCGGCGCGACCGTCGATCAGGCGCTGGAGGTTCTCATCGAGCATCTGCGCAGCCTCCTGCTGATCGTGACCTGCGGCGCCGAGAGCGAGCTCGTCGAGCTGTCGGCGGAGGCCCGCCAGGCGGCGGCCTCACAGGCGACGTCGTTCGATGCGCCGGGCCTCGTGCACATGATCGCCTTGTGCGACGCGGTGGCCCGCAACGCGCGAGGATCGGCCGCGGCCCGGGCCCTGTTCGACGCGGCGCTGGTGCGGCTGTGCCTGAGCGAGCGTTTCGCGGACATCGCGGCCCTCCTGGACGGCGCGCCGGCGAAGACCGGCGGGAGCGGGGCGGGGCGCCCAAAAAAAAAAGAAGCGGTGACCGCGTCGTCCAGCCCGCCGCCGGCTGAGCCGGAGGTGCTCGTCGAGCCCAAGGAGACCGAGGCCGCGGGCCCCCCCGACGAGGGCCGCGACCTGTGGGCGAAGGCGCAGGCGCTGGCGTCCGACTCGCCCAACGAGCACGCGCTGGTGGAGAACCTCTCGTATTGCGCGTTCGACGGGCAGACGCTGAGGCTGGCCATCGCCACGAGTGACGAGGGGCTCGCCCGCTGGCTGACGGATCAGCCCAAGGCGGTGGCCCGGCTCGTGCAGCGGGCCACGTCACGCAGCGTCGACGTGATCCTCGACGAGCCGGCCGCGAAGCCCGCGGACGGGCCGACGTCGACCCGCAAAAGAATCGAGGCCGCCGAGGACATCCCCATCGTCAGGACCGCCATGGAGATCTTCAATGCCAGCGTCGTCGACGTGCAGGACGCCGAGGCCGGGGACCCCGACGATGTTTGACAACCTCAAGAACATGGCGGGGCTGGCGGGTCTGCTCAAGGACCTTCCGAAGATCAAGGCCAAGCTCGACGAGGTCAAGCAGCAGCTCTCCGAGAAGACCGTCACCAGCGAGACGGGCGGGGGGGCGGTGCGGGCGACCGCCAGCGGCCTGCTCAAGATCGTCTCGATCGAGATCGACCCCGCGCTCATGGCGGGACTCGCCGATCCGGCAGACCCCCAGGACAAGGTCATCGCCGAGGACCTGATCGCGGGCGCCGTCAACGCCGCGCTCACCAAGGCGAGGGAGCTCGCCGAGCAGGAGATGGCGGCGGCCGCCAGCGACCTTGGCGTGCCCCTTCCCCCCGGCGGCCTCGGCGGTCTGATCTCGTGAGGTCATGAGCGATCCAACGCGCCAACCCGCGCCGCGGTCCTCCGGGCATCCCGAGCCCGTCGAGCGTCTGATCGGCGAGTTCGCAAAGCTGCCCGGCATCGGGCGTCGCAGCGCCGAGCGGATGGCCTTCTTCCTGCTCAAGTCCCCGACCGACGACGCCATGCGTCTCAGTCAGGCGGTGGCGGACATCAAGCGGCTGGTTCGGCCCTGCGCGGTCTGTCTCAGCCTCTCCGACGCCGAGGTCTGCCGGATCTGCGCCGATCCGGGCCGCGACGCGTCGACGGTCCTGGTCGTCGAGCAGCCCCGCGACCTCATCGGGCTCGAGCAGGCCGGGACGTACCGCGGCGTCTACCACGTCCTCATGGGGCGTCTCGACCCGCTGGGCGGCATCGAGCCGGGCGACCTCGCCGTCGCCCAGCTGATGGAGCGCATCGACGACCCCAAGCGCAATTGTCGCGAGGTGCCGGTCAAGGAGGTCATCCTGGGTCTGAACCCGAACATGGAGGGTGACACCACGGCCCTGTATCTCGCCGATCAGCTGGCGAATCGCCCGGTTCGCGTCACCCGCCTCGCCCGCGGCCTTCCCGTCGGCAGCCAACTGGAGTTCGCAAGCACCGCCGTGCTCGTCGACGCCATCGAAGGGCGACAGGAGGTGAGTCAGCCGCAAACCGGCGCCAGCGGTCAGGAGTCAGGGTCTCAACAGTGAAAACACTTGCGGGAACGGAGCATTCGTTCCAGATGGAACGCTCTATCCCACCAAATGTTGATCCGAGTCCCCTCGCGTCTCCCGATCACTACTATTAACGAGCAAGGAGTTTTCTTTCCTCGCCCCTACCCCCGAGTCCCAAACCCCTTCCCATGAAATTCGACACCAGCCAACACATGCGGATGAGCCAGCAGATGAAGCTGGCGCCGCGGATGATCCAGTCGATGGAGATTCTGCAGATGCCGATGCTGGCGCTGCAGGAGCGTGTCGACCAGGAGCTGGAGTCCAACATCGCCCTGGAGGTCGTCGAGCCGCAGGGTGACGCCGAGACGGCCACCGAGGGTGAGGACCAGCCGTTCGAGGAGGGCGAGCTGGTCGTGGGCGACTCTTCATCGGCCACCGACGACTGGCAGCGGCTCAGCGAGTTCGAATCAACCTACGAGGACGCGTTCGACAACGAGTACTCGTCGCAGCGGTACAGCCGGGCCAAGTCCGGCGAGCGTGATAAGAAGATGGACGCCCTGGCCAACGCGCCGGCCCGCGGCAAGGGGCTCACCGAGGAGCTGCTGGACCAGTGGTCGTTCGCCGAGGTCGATGCCGAGACGCTCCGTGTCGGCGAGCTGCTGATCAGCTACATCGACGACGACGGCCTGCTCGGTGCCGACCTGGAGACCATCCTGGAGCAGAACCGCAACGTCCCCGGTCCGGAACTGTCGATCGAGCGTCTCGAGGAGACCCTCGGCGAGATCCAGCGCCGGCTCGACCCGCCGGGGATCGGCGCTCGCAACCGGCGTGAGTGCATTCTTCTGCAGATCGATCGGTTCCAGACCGAGCCCGACTGCAACCCCGGCTTCGTCCAGGTGCGGCGGCTTGTCGAGGAGCACTTCGACGACCTGCTTCAGAACCGGCTGCCCCGGATCTCCGAGAAGACGGGTCTGTCGATGGACGAGATCCACGGCGCGATGGCGCTCATGCGGCACCTCAGCATCAGTCCGGGCCGCGATCTGGTCGACGAGGAGGTTCCGCCGATCATTCCCGACGTCATCGTCGACCTGGACGAGGAGTCGGATCAGTACATCGCCGCGCTCTGCGACGGCGTGATACCGTCGCTGCGTGTGTCCAAGCGGTACGAGACGATGGCCAAGGACCGCCAGGTGGACAAGGAGACACGCGAGTTCGTCGGCAACAACGTGCGCAACGCGCAGTGGCTCATCGAGTCCATCAACCAGCGCAAGAACACCCTGCTGCGGGTGGTGGACGTGGTGCTCGTACGCCAGCGCGACTTCCTCGACCATGGCCCCCAGCAGCTCAAGCCCCTGCCCATGATCGAGGTCGCCGACCAGCTCGGCATCCACGTGGGCACGGTGAGCCGCGCCGTCGCCGACAAGTGGCTCCAGACGCCGCGCGGCCTGGTGCCGCTGCGCAAGTTCTTCACGGGCGGCACCGCCACCGACTCCGGGCAGAACATGAGCTGGGAGGCGGTCAAGGCCAAGCTCAAGGACATCGTCGACGCCGAGGACAAGGCCAACCCGCACTCGGACTCCGCCCTGTCCGCCGAGCTCAAGAAGGCCGGCATCGACATCGCCCGCCGCACCGTCGTCAAGTACCGTCAGCAGCTCGATATCCCGCCTGCGCGCCGCCGTAAGGTTTACTAGTTAGAGCGCTCCGTACGGCCCTCCGGGCCGACACTCGCTCCAGTACGGCCCGCCGGATTCGATCCGGCGGGCCTGAGCGTGCGCCCGAGCAGCGGATGTCAAGCCGCGCGGTGCTAGTTCACCGGCTCGATGTCGAGGGCGAGAACGGCGAGGCCGTCGAGCT
>JBFGEG010000092.1:0-14570 GCA_041580235.1 Phycisphaerales bacterium | reverse complement strand
GTGTCGGCCCGGAGGGCCGTCACGCAGCCCTCTCACCATCTGAAAGCGGCCGAGCCTCCTTCCCAACAACCCGGGTGAAGGAGGCTCGATCATGTGCCAGTGTGCCTGCTGCGGATATGAGAACAAGCGAAGGGGCTTTCGGCCGTTGGCGCTGCTGTTCAACGTGGCCCTCCTTTACCTGGCACTGGTGGTGGGAGGCGGCACGCTGATCAACACGGGTCATCCCGTCGCGGTCGAGGCGGGACGGCTTCTGCAGACGGTCACCTTTGTCGAGCCGTCGATCGCCTGGGCCCACGCCAGCGGTCTCGATGCGGTGGCCGGTGGCCTGCGACTCCTGTCGGCGGGGTTCCCGGTAGGCTGACCACTCTGAGCGCTCCGTTCGGCCTCCGGCGTCAGCGGATGATCAGCAGCTTCAGGCCGCCGTTTTCGCTGATGACCTCGACGGTCTTGAACTTGAATTCCGGCGCGACCCGCGGGTGAAAGTAGAAACGCACGACGCCGCCATCCACGTTCTTCATGAACGCTTCGCTGCGCGAGAGGCCCAGCATCATCCGGGTCAGCGTGGCGGCAAGCTCCATGCGATGGGTGACGCAGAAGGTCTCGAATTCCGCGAAGCCCTGCTCGCGCAGCTCGTAATTGTGCTTGGTGCGCTCCGCGAGAAGCTGGTCCCAGATCAGCTCGTACTCCTGGTTCCGCAGGCACGTCAGCATGTTGACCAGTACCTGCTGTGGCAGCAGTGCCCGCAGGATGACCGTCCCGTCGTCAAGCTCCTCGCGGATCTGAAACGCGGGCCGGTCGCCCGCGGCCCGACCTTCGTCTCCGGGGACCGGTGACCCGCCGACGCCCGCGGCGGGATCACCCGGCGTCTCGCGGGTGGTGAACACGAGCACGGTTCCGTCGTCGAGGGTGACCGTCTCGTTCTGTTGGACGGCCGCGGAGCGGTAGTAGCCTGGCCGCTTGTGGTACTCGATGCGGTAGGTCTCGCAGCCGGCGGCAACGACCATGATGGCGGCCGGGATGCATGCCGTCGATCTCACTCGACGTCCATCACGAAGTCGGCGATCCAGACCTGGCTCGTGCTGCTCCCGTCGCGCTGGCTCGTCCAGATCATCTTCGAACCGTCACGGTTGAAGGCGGGGAAGCCGTCGAAGCCCGCGGCGCTGGTCACGCGGCGTCCGCCCGTGCCGTACTTGATCGTCCCCGTCGAGCCCGGCAGGTTCCCGGGATCCGCGTCCATCAGGAAGATCTCGTAGTTGTGATGGCCGATCTCGCTGGTGATGTAGACCAGGTAGCGGCCGTTGGGGTGCCAGTACGGCGCGAAGTTGACGTGGCCGTTGTCCGTGAGCTGGTACTCGCGTTTCAGCCCGACGGCCGATCCGGCCTCGTTGAAGGCCAGCTCGCCCACAAAGATCTGCAGCAGGTCGTTGCCGCGCCGGTCGGATCGGTAGCAGATCCGGCGGCCGTCCGGCGAGAAGAAGGGACCGCCGTCGTACCCTCGCGCGGCAACGATGCGGGCGGTCGTGCCCTTCAGGAGATCCCTGATAAACAGATCCCCGTCGTTGGACTCGAGCGAGCAGTACAGAAGGTGCCGGCCGTCGCCGGTCAGGGAGCACTCGGCGAGGTACGCGTCCGGGTTGTCGACGATCACCTCGAACGAGTTGCTGGTGCCGTCGGCCCGCGTGAGGTCGCACCGGAAGATGTTCATCTCCTTGGGGAACCGCCACCGGTAGCTGCGGCCCGACCGCTGGTATCCGGGTGACTCCGTGGACGGCGACGTGAGCGTCGAGGCAAAGATGACGACGTCGGGCTCGGTCGGGTGGAACCACCCGCAGGTGTTGAAGGATCCCGGGGTGCTGATCCGCCGGATGTCGTCGAGGCCGGTGACGCCGCCTCCCGCATCATGGATCAGGTCGGCGACGTACATGCCGTAGAACTCATCAGCAGGCTCGCCCTCCGGCGGCACCTCGACCGCCTGAAAGATGATCCGCGTGTCATCGGGTGAGAAGTACGCCTCACCCGCCTTGAGGAACCGGTCGGGGAAGGTGAGCTGCACCTGGTTGCGCAGCGCGGCCTTCTCGGCCTCGGCCCACCCCGGCTCGTGGGCCTCGGCGGCCGGGCGGGTGGACGGCTGGCGCGCCGAGTGCTGCGGCGCGGCTTGCTGGTGGGTGGCGCCCACGCTGATGACGCAACCCCCCACGGCCCCGGCCATGACGGCGGGCCGCGCGAGCACAAGGAGCATTCTCAGGGGCCAGAGCATCTTCACTTCCCTCGATGACGGGCCCAATGATCGCGGCGTCCGGCCGCCCGGCCCGCCGGTGCTGCCGTGTTCGCGCGTGGTTGGCCGCGGCTCACCCGGCCGGTCGGGCCGCCACCGTCATCGGGACGGATCGGGGCGTTATCGGCCTCACGGCTCGAACGACAGGTCCGGGTGGGGCGGCGGCGGTGGCACCTCCCGCGGGTCCTGCTCGATGAGACGCAGCAGATGGTCCACCCCCGCCCGCAGCTGCGCGTCCTGCCCCAGGAAGGTCGCGTGCGGGAGATTGTCAACAACGCGGTCGGGCTCGAACCCGTGGCCCTCGATCAGCCACTGCCCCTCGGGCCCGTAGACGCCGTACTCCGCGGCGGAGGCGATCCCGCGGTCCACGAGCACGTTGGAGAACGACAGCCAGATCTCGCCCCCCCAGGTGCGGGTACCGATCACGTCGCCGAGGCCGAGCCGGCGGAAGCCCTCACAGAACGCCTCACCATCGGACGCCGTCTGCTCGTCGCAGAGCACGACGACGTGACCGCGGAACGCGTACTGCATGTTCCACGTGGGACGCCCCGCGCGGCCCTGCCAGTACATCCACGCCTGCCGAAGCAGCTTCTCCAGGATCCATGAATCGATGTTGCCGCCCCGGTTGTGACGCACGTCGACGATGAGCCCTGATCGCCGGAACACGGGGTAGAAGTTCCGGGCGAAGTCCTGGGCGTAGTTGCGGCCTCGCATCGCCCGCACGTGGAGGTACCCGATCCGGCCGTCCGACCACTCGTCGACGAGACGGCGTCTCGAATACTCCCACGCGTCGTAGCGCAGCTCGGCGTCGGCTGCCGTCGAGATCGCGGTCACCATGACGTCGCGCGGCTCCGTCGCGACGTCACGCGGCGCCAACCGCAGACGCACGGGCCGGCCCACCTTGTCGCGAAGCAGCGGCCCCGGCGCCGGCAGATCCGCCAGCGGCACGCCGTCGATTTGCGTGATCACGTCGCCGGCCCGCACGTCGAGGTCAGGTCGCGCCAGCGGGCTGCGCTCCGCGGGGTAATCGGGATCCGTGGCGGGGATCTCGACGACGCGGAACCCCTCCGCGTCGGCGTCCCTGACGAGCCGGGCCCCCAGCGACGCCTGCTCGATCGAGTCTGGCGTGTCGCGGAAGTCGCCGCGAACGACGTACGTGTGCAGCGCCGACAGCTCCCCGACCATCTGCGCCAGGAGGTCGCTGAGCTCGTGGCGATCGGTTACACGCCGGGCCATCGGCGCGTACTTCTCGTACAGGGCCGCCCAGTCCACCCCGTGCATATCAGGGTCGTAGAAATAGTCCCGGTGCAGCCGCCACGCCTCCCGGAACATCTGCGCGAACTCTTCGCGCGGGTCGAGGGGGAATCGCCAGCCTTCCAGGTCGAGCTTTGTCTTGTCGAGGTCGGCCTTCTTGCCGTCGGCGTCGATGATGAACAGGGACTTCTCTTGACGCACGAGGGCCTTCTTGCGATCGATCGTCAGCTCGAACCACGTGACCTTCTCCGCCACGGTCTCCGGCTCCGCCTTGCCGGGCTCGATCTTCACCGCGATGAGCTTCGGCTTGGCGTCGGGGCCGACGTCACGCGACCGCAGGTAGAGATGCTTGGCGGCGCACTGCAGAGACGAGTAGTCACCCGGCGGCAGCGGAACCTCCTGCAGGCGCTCGAGCGCACCGGCAAGGACATATTCCACGGGTGTCGGCTCCTGCTGCTCGTCCTCGTCGTTGCCCTTGTCGTCGGGGTCGTCGTCCTTCTCCTGGTCGTCGTCCTTGTCCTTCTCGGCCTTCGACAGCTCGTCCTCGGGCTGGAAGGGCGAACGCTCGACCCCCGTCAGCGGCAGCGCGTAGACCCTGGTCATGTTGACGAGCTGCGGCTCGGGCTGATACGGCCCCCACGGGCTCGACACGAGCGTCTGGAAGTGGCGGTCGCTCAGGAAGTACAGCCAGATGCCATCGGGCGAGAACGTCGGTGAGAATGAGCTCACACGATCGCTGGTCAGGGCGGTGGTGGAGCCCGTGCCGAGATCGTGGATCCAGATCTGCCTGAACGTGTTGGCCGCGGGCACCACGTACGCCAGACGGCCTGAGTCGGGCGAGAAGACGAGGTCGGAGAAGGCGCCGTTGAGCGTCGTGGCGATGAGACGGGTCTCGGACGACTCGAGGTCGTGAGCCCAGAGCTTCAGATCCTTGTCGTGCCAGGCGAGCCACCGGCCGTCCGGCGAGACGACGGTACCCCGGCGGTGCACGGTCGATTCGCCCGTCAGGCGTCGCGGCTCGCCATAGCCGTCGGCGCGAAACTGCCAGAACTCCAGCTCGCCCGACTCGTCCGACAACGCGACGAGGTGCTCGCCGTCGGGCATGAACCTGGCTCCCCGGTACCGCACGCCGTGATTGCGTGCGACGTGGACACGCCGCCCCTTCTCGGCAGGTATCACGAAGATCTCGCCGCGGGCGGTGACCACGGCCCGGTCACCGTCCGGCGACGGATGGGCCGATGTCACGTAGTCCCATGGATCGTCGACCCATCGCTCACGAAGCTGGTCGAGATCCGAGCCGAGGACGATCGACAGCGTGCGGGTCGAGTCGTCGCTGATGTTGAAGACGGCGAGGTCCGCCCCGTGCTGGAAGACGACGCGATCGCCGTCGAGTGACGGCGTCTGGATGTCGAAGTCCTCGTACCGCGTGTGCTGCCGCGGGTCCGAGCCGTCGGGCTTCATCGACCACAGATTCATCACCCCGCTGCGATCGGCCGCGAACCACACCCGGCCGTCGCGCCACATGGGCGAGATGCTCTCACCGTCGGTGCTGCTGGTCAGCTCGACGGCTTCAGCGGCGCCGGGCGTGAATGTCCAGATGCTCCGCGCCGTGCCGCCCCGATAACGCTTGGTCCGGCTGCCCTGAAACGGGAACCGCACGAAGTAGAGCGTTCCGTCACCGGCGACGACGCCATCGCTGGCCTGGGCCAGAGGCCACGGCTGCCGAGCGCCGGTGTCGAGGTCGATGGCGGCGAGTTGCCGGTCGGGCAGACCGGAGAACTCGCGCGTGTGATAGAGCAGGCGGCCGCCGGGCGCCCAGCCGACGACCATCGCCCGGTCGGCGCCCCAGGTGCGCCGCGTGGGCACGCCGCCCGTGGCCGGCATGGTGTAGACCTCCGCCGGGCCCTCGTACTGGGCGCAGAAGCCGATCAGCGCCCCGTCGGGCGAGAACGCCGGATGCGACTCCAGACCCGGATGGCTGGTGAGGCGGCGGGCGATGCCGCCCGCAGCCGGCACCGTCCAGAGATCACCCTCGGCAACGAACACGATCGTGTCGTCGTGGATGTCGGGCTGGCGGTAATACCCCTCGAAGCCCGGCGTGGCGGACGAGACGACGGCGGCGACAAAGTGTGCAACGGACATGGTGCCCCTCCCGAACCGGCAAGTATAGGTGCCGCGGACGGCCCGCCCGCCTCGGCGATTGCCATACAGGCACCGGCGGCAGGCTGCCGGCGGCACGCCATGCGTCTATCGTTGCCGGCATGTCCGGCGCCACGCAACCCCTGACCGGTCTCGCTGTGCTTCACCGCGACCGCCGGCTCCTCGTGATCGACAAGCCCGCCGGGCTCCTGTCGGTGCCGGGGATCGGCCCGGCCAACCAGGACTGTCTCGCCCGCCGCGTCGAGGCCCGACACTCGGGGATCCGCATCGTTCACCGCCTGGACCGCGAGACCTCCGGTGTCATCGTCATGGCCCTCGACGCCGACACGCACCGCGAGCTGAGCCGCCAGTTCGAGCGGCGTCTCGTGGAGAAGCGCTACATCGCCGTCGCCGCCGGGGTGATCGAGACCGGCGAGGGCGAGATCGACCTGCCCCTGCGCAAGGACATGGATCCGCCCACGCCGGCGCCGCATCACATCGTCGATCACGTGCACGGTCGGCCCGCGCTGACCCGCTATCGGGTGCAGCGACATGAGGCCGATCGGACGCGGGTCGAGCTTCGCCCCGTCACCGGCCGGTCACACCAGCTGCGTGTGCACCTGTCCGCAGTCGGACACCCGATCGTCGGCGACGACATCTACGCTCCGCCGGCGATCACGGCCATGGCCGATCGCCTGCTCCTGCACGCCGTGTCGTTGACCATCACGCACCCCGCGACGGGCGAGCGTGTGACGTTCGAGTCACCGTGCCCGTTCTGAATGAGCGAACCCGACTCACCTCGAGCTACTCGCCCGGATGCCGCAAAACGGGCTCTCCGACCTGCAGCTTCGGCTTGAACTTCACGACCTGGCCGTCGCGGGAGAGGCCACCCCGAGCCGCGAGGTACCGCCCGAGGGCCATGAGCGGGAAGTACAGGCGGTACAGGTGATAGCGCAGGTAGAAGACGCGGGGGAAGCCCGTTCCGGTGAACCACGGCTCCACCCAGGAGCCCGCCGGATCGCCGTCGGGGTTGTACACGGGATCGTTGGCGTCGGCATCGTCGAGCTGCGTCTCGACCAGCCACTCGATGGCGCGGCGGACGCCGGGATCGTTGGGCCCGTACACCGCCTGCAGCACCATCGCCCCCCAGGCAGTCTGCGACGCGGTCGAGGGCCCGCGTCCCCGCAGCGAGATGTCCTCGTAGGAGTTGGCCGACTCACCGAACGAGCCGTCGGGCTTCTGGATCGATTTGGTCCAGCGGCCGGCCCGCTGGATCCACTCCTGGGTCGGGTCCTCACCGCAACGCGTGACCCCCACGATCGCCTGCCACGTTCCGTAGATGTAGTTCACGCCCCAGCGGCCGAACCACCCGCCCTCGGTATGCTGCCGGGTCCTGATGAACTCGATCGCATGACGGACGGCGGGGTGGCCGTTGGAGTAGCCCAACGCGGCCAGCGCCTCCAGCACCCGCCCCGTGATGTCCGGACACGACGGATCCTGCATCGCGTTGTGATCGGCGAACGGGATGTGCTCGAGGATCTTGCGGTCCCGGGTCCGGTCGAAGGCGGCCCATCCGCCGTCATTGTTCTGCATCGCCAGCAGCCAGCGGGCGCCGCGTCGCGAGGCGGCGAGGCTCTCCGAGTCACCCGCCCGCTGGAGGGCCATGGTGACGATCGCGGTGTCGTCGACATCCGGGTACCAGCCGTTGGCGTACTCGAACCACCAGGCGCCCCCCTCGACGGGACGCCGGACGTTGTTGGTCCAGTCGCCCCGGGAGCGGCATTCCCGATCGAGAAGCCACCGGGCCGCGCGGCTCACGGCGGGCCGATCGTCGGGCCGCGGCTGCTCGCCCAGGGCGTAGACCGCGATACCGGTATCCCAGACGGGGCTGAAGCACGGCTGGATGCGGATGGCGTCGGCCTCCTCGATGAACAACGCGTCCAGCTCAGTCTCGGCCCGCCGGACCATGGGGTGGTCGCGGCGGTATCCCAGGGCGTCGAAGACGATCTGGATGTAGACCATCGGCGGGAAGATGGCGCCAAGCCCGTCGGTGCACACGTCGCCGTGTCCGGCCCGCTCCAGAATCCACTGCTCGGCGCGGCCCACGGCCAGCCGGCGCAGGGGCAGAGCCCCGAGCCGCCGGACGAGCTTGAGCAGCCGGTCGAGCGACATGAAAAACAGCGACCAGCCGCGCGAGCCGGTCCGCTGGTTGACAAGACAGTGGCGGATCCGCTGGTCGAGAAACAGCTCATCGATGCCCAGCTCCGGTGGCAGCCGGCGTGTGGGCTGGAGGGCCGACACGATCGACAGCGGCATGATCATGGTGCGTGTCCACGCACTGACCTTGCTCAGATGGAAATACGACCACTTCGGCAGAAAGATGATCTCCGGCGGGATCTCCGGAAGCGCGTTCCACGAGATCTGACCCAGGCAGGCGAGAAAGAAGTTCGAGAAGCTGTTGCAGTTCTCGGCTCCGCCGTGATCGAGAATCACCCGGCGGGCGCGAACCATGTGCTCGGCCTCGGGGTCTTCGCCCATGAGCTTCAGCGCGAAGTACGCCTTCACCGAGGCCGCGACATCGACGCCCGAGCCGGGGAACTGTCCCCACCCCCCGTCGTCGCGCTGCTGCGCACGGAGGCAGTCGGCGATCCGGCCCAGCACGACGCGCCCGGGCCGGCCGTCAGCCATGCGCTCGTCCTCCTGGCGGAGGATGAACTTCATGAGGAGGTATTCACTCTCGAGGATGGAATCGCCCTGGAGCTCGCCCCGCCAGTGACCGTCCTCGTGCTGCAGCGACAGCAGGGCCTCCGTGGCTCGGCGGTGCGCTTCGGCAAGGCTCTTCGGCGCGGATGCGGTCTCAACGACGAACTTCGACATGGCTCTTTGGCGGCCCTCCTGAACATTCTAGAAAAAGTCGGCTCCACCGCACGTCATGGGCCGGGCAGCGGGGCCGTGAATAGATAGTCGTCACGATCGCGGTTTTCCCCCATGAAAACTTGCCGCTAGGATCCCCTGATGACCACGCCCCCCACCCCGCCCCCGACTCCCGGGCCGACACCGCCGGCCGCGACCACGCCCTTCGCGGCGTCCGCGATCAGCGGGCACCTCGATACGCGGACTGCGGCCACGGAGGTCGCCGGCGATCTCTACGATCACCTCGCCGGCCCCAGCGACCTCGCGGTCGTTTTCGGGAGCTTTCACCACGCCGCCGCCTTCGCGGAGGCGGCCGACTCCATCCGCCAGACGATCGCGCCCCGGACGATGCTGGGGGTGACCGCCGAATCGGTGCTGGGCGTGGACCAGGAGCTGGAGGGCATGGCGGGCATGGCGGTGCTCGCCCTGCGTCTTCCGGGCGTGCACCTGCACTCCTGGACCTTCCGGGCCGAGGAGCATGCCCCGCTTCTGGACGACCCCGCTGCGATGTGCGAGCACCTCGGAGTCGGCGACGAACTGCGGGCGGTGATCCTGCTCGCCGATCCGTTCTCCACGCCCATCACCAAGCTCCTGCCGGCGATCGCCGACTGTCGGGGATCGGACAACCCCGCGCCGGTCGTCGGTGGCATGTCGTCGGGAGCAAGCCAGCCGGGCAACAACGTGCTCGCGCTCGACGAGCAGGTGGTCAAGGCCGGGGCCGTGGGGGTGACCGTGTCCGGGCCGGTCGAGATCGACATCGTCGTCAGCCAGGGGTGCCGGCCGATTGGCAAGCCCATCGTGATCACCAAGGCACAGGGCAACGTCATCCAGGAGCTTGGGGGCAAGGCGGCCCTGGAGGTGATCCAGGAGACCGCCAATGAGCTCGACGAGTACGAGCGCGGGCTGCTCGCCAGCGGCCTGCTCGTGGGAACCGTGATCAACGAGTACAAGGACCGCTTCGGTCGCGGCGACTTTCTCGTTCGCAACATCCTCGGCTACGACCAGAAGCAGGGCGCGATCGCCGTCGGCGACCTGCCTCGGGTGGGGCAGACGGTCCAGTTCCACGCCCGCGACGCGGCCACCGCCCACGAGGATCTCCAGCTGCTGCTCGACGGGCAGCAGCTCAAGGAGCCGCCGCTGGGCAGCCTCGTCTTCACGTGCAACGGCCGCGGGTCGCGGCTGTTCGACGACGAGAACCACGACGTGCGGACGATCCGCGAGCGTCTCGGCGAGATCCCGCTGGCGGGCTTCTTCGCCGCCGGGGAGATCGGGCCGATTGGAACGCAGTCGTTCCTGCACGGGCACACGGCGAGCATTGCGCTGTTTCGGGCAATGTAGGAGAGGGGCGCGGCGGGGGCGTGTCGTACTGCTGGGGGCATCCTGCCCGGCAATTGATCCCTCGCTTCGCTCGGGATGACCCGGCGTCCCTGGAACCGGGTTCTGCGCGGCGGGGCTCTTTACTTACCTCTAAGACTTGACTCGTGAATCCTGCGTTCTGCGCATCGGTACAATGACGTACCGTGGGCGTTGGCAGCATTCTCGTTGAGCGCGGTCTGATCGATCAGGAGCAGCTCGAGCAGGCAATCGAGGAGCAGAACCGCACCGGTGAGCGTCTGGATCACGTGATGGTGCGGCTGGGTCTCGTGACCAGCTCGGCCGTCCTGGAGGTCATCGGCCAGCAGTTCGCCCTGCCCATCGTCGATCTCAACGCGGTCAACGTCGAGCAGGACGTGCTGCGGCTGCTGCCGCCGAAGCTCGTCTTCAAGCAGCGATGCGTACCCATCGACCGCAAGGACGGCACCCTGCGGGTGGCCACCTGCGACCCCTTCGAGCTGACCGCTTTTGACGAGCTGCGTCTGCTCACCGGCATGGGCATCGAGCTCGTCCTCGCCGACGAGCAGGACATCCGCAAGTTCATCCGCGCGCATTACGGCGTCGCCGGAGACACCCTCGACGAACTGTCCGGTGATGCCGAGGTCGCGGAGATGGAGTTCGCGGCGACCGAGTCCGACGAGCTCGAGCAGGCGCAGGAAGCCAGCGTCATCAAGCTGGTCAATGACCTGATCGTCGAGGCGATCCGCGAACGGGCCACCGACGTCCACATCGAGCCCTATGAGGACCGGCTGATGATCCGGTACCGGATCGACGGCGTCCTGGGGGCGGCGGGCGTGCCGCCGTCGGTCAATCGTTTCCGCAACGCGATCATCAGCCGCCTCAAGATCATGGCCAACCTCAACATCGCCGAGAAACGCAAGCCGCAGGACGGGCGGATCACGCTGCGTCACAAGGGGGCGGAGTACGACCTGCGGGTGTCGGTCATCCCGATGCTCTTCGGCGAGGGCGTCGTCCTGCGCATCCTCAACAAGAGCGCCAAAATGTTCGAGTTGACGGAGCTCGGCATGGAGGCCGATCTCCTCTCCGGCTGGGACGAGCTGATCGGCCGGCCGCACGGCATCCTGCTCGTGACCGGGCCGACGGGCTGCGGCAAATCCACCACGCTCTATGCATCGCTCACCCGCATCGTCAGCGAGGAGATCAAGGCGATCACGGTCGAGGACCCCGTGGAGTACCACCTCGAGTGCGTGAACCAGATTCAGGTCAAGCCTCAGGTCAACCTCACCTTTGCCGCCGGCCTGCGGGCCATCCTCCGCCACGATCCGGACGTCATCATGATCGGCGAGATCCGCGACCTGGAGACGGCCGAGGCGGCCGTGCAGGCCTCGCTGACCGGGCACCTGGTCTTCTCCACGCTGCACACCAACGACGCCGCCGGCGCGCTGACGCGGCTCATGGACATGGGCGTCGAGCCGTTCCTCGTGGCCAGCTCGCTGGAGGGGATCATGGCCCAGCGTCTCGTGCGGGTCATCTGCGACGACTGCCGGACGGCCTACACCCCGGAGCCCAGCGAGGTGCCCCCGGAGCTCGATCTCGGCGGCGGCCGTCTGTATCGCGGCGGGGGCTGCCGCGAGTGCCGCCACACCGGTTACCGCGGCCGCGTCGGTATCTACGAGCTGCTGCACGTGAGCGAGCACACACGCGAGCTGGTCATGAACCGCGCCAATGCTCGCCAGATCGCCCAGGCCGCCCACGCCGCCGGCGAGCTGGACCTGCTCCGCGACGCCGGCTTCGCCAAGGCACGGGCCGGCGTGACCACCATCGCCGAGGTCCTGCGGGCGACCAAGGCCTGAGAATGGGCTCTGACGCGCGCCGTGGGCGGAACCTCGTCGGGGCGGGGTGCGTAAGACCTCCCAGGCTATCGCCCTCTCACGAGTGTGGGGTTGACGGGGCGGTGGAATCGGGGGAGGCTGAAGGGTCCGAACCGAAACGAGGCTGAACCGGTCCGCGCCGGCAATTCCGGCTTGGTGCGGGACCACGATCGGAGGCAAACGCCCATGGTCACTCGCTCGAGCTCAGGAACCGGCGTCGTGGTGTCGCTGGTCGTCTTCGTGCTCTGCACCGTCTTTCTGCTCGTGCTGACCATCGTCTTCTACTCGGGTCAGGCGAAAGCCACCGAGGCCGAGGCCACCGCCGAGGCGACGCTGGCCAGGTTCGTCACGAGAGAGCAGCGCAACCGCGATTCGATCAAGGCCATCGAGGCGAAGGTGAACCCGAACCGCGGGGAATCAGTCGTGCGGTACCTCCAGCAGGACTTCGAGCAGCTCATGGAGTACGTGTCCGGAAACGGCCAGACGGACCTGCAGACCCTGCACAACGAGTTCGGAAGATACGGGGTGAGCGACGATGCCACGGTCCGCGCCGTGCTGCTGCAGCAGCACCGCGATCTCAAGGAGCGGCAGACCGAGCTCGACGGGCTCGCCGCGAAGCTGAACGAACGAGACGACCGGATCACCGAGCTCCAGGGCCGGCTCGAGCAGCTCGAGCAGGATCACCAGGAGGAGCTGGACGCGGTAACCGAGAAAATCGGCGCCTACCAGCAGGCCGCCGATGAATACCGCGAGGAGGTGCGAAAGGTCCAGGCCGAGTACTACGGCGCCGTCGACCGGCTCCAGCAGGAGTACGAGGGCGAGATCGCGAGACTGGAAACCGAGAAGGACAACCTGTTCCAGGAGCGCGTCGTCTTGAAGACTCGCGTCGACGAGCTCCAGCAGATCATGAGCATCAGCCGTATCAAGGCCCAGGACCCCTCCACGCTCGTGGACGGCCTGATCGTCGACACGGTGGGCGGCAGCGAGGTCTTCATCAACCGCGGCAAGGCGGACCGCGTGACACTGGGCATGACCTTTGAGGTCTATGACAACGAGTCTGCCCTCCAGCAGGTTGACCTGCTCACGGGCCAGCTGCCGAGAGGCAAAGCGAGTCTTCAGGTCACCCAGGTGCTCGACACGACCTCGAAGTGCAAGATTACGCGGGCGGTGCCGGGGCGTCCGGTCGTGCGAAACAACGTCATCGCCAACGCGGTGTACGACCCGAACTACATCTTCAAGTTCCTCGTCCACGGCAAGTTCGACGTGGACGGCGACGGCCGCCCGACCGAGAACGAAGCCGGATTCCTTCGCAGTCTCATCGTCAAGTGGGGCGGCGAGGTGATCAGCGGCGAGATGCTGCCCGGCGATCTGGACTTCCTGGTCCTGGGCGTGGAGCCGCCACGACCGCTTCCGCCGCGACCTGACGCCACGGAGTTCGAGCTTGACGCCTGGGTGCTGAAGCGTCGTGCTCACGAGAAGTATCACGAGCTGTTCCGACAGGCCAGCGAGGCCCAGATTCCGGTGCTCAATGCCAATCGCTTCTTTATCCTGATCGGGTACACCGATCGGTAGCACGTCGAACGTGCAGAGCCCCGACCGCGTGGGCCGCATACCCCGGACTTCCCCCGCGCGGTACATTTGACACGTGGCCAGATACCAGCGCGACCTCGCGAACTGGAGCCAGTACATCGCGATGCGCGCGATCACCGGCTTCATGCACTGCTTCGAGCCGGGCCCGAACCTGGCCACCGCCGCGGGCGTGGGCACGCTCTTCTACCGGCTCAGCTCACGGCATCGTCAGCGCGCGATCGAAAACATCTCCCTGAGCTTTCCGGAGTGGCCGGCTGAGCAGGTGGCCCGCGTGGCGGAGCGATCCATCCAGAACATGTTCCAGATCTTCATGGTCGACGCGATGGTCATGCCTCGCCGGATCACCCCCACGTCCTGGCCCCGCTACCTGGAGGTCGGCGACCTTCGGACCGCGCTCGAGCGGCTCATCCGCAACGAGGCGACCATCTTCATCACGGGCCACTGCGGCAACTGGGAGCTGCTTGGTTACTCGCTGGCCGTGCTCGGCTATCCCTTGTACGCCCTGGCCCGCCCGCTCAACAACCCGTTTCTCAACGACTGGGTGCTCGGCCTGCGCGAGGCGCAGGGGATGCGCATCGTTACGAAGTGGGGAGCGACCCCGATCCTCCAGAAGGTCCTGCAGACGCGCGGCCGGGCGGCCTTCATCGCCGATCAGAACGCGGGCGACCAGGGACTGTTCGTGCCGTTCTTCGGGCGGCTCGCCTCCAGCTACAAATCGATCGGCCTGCTCGCCATGCGGTACGAGGTGCCGATCGTGGCGGGATACGCGAGGCGAGTGGGCGGACAGTTCAGGTACGAGCTGTCCTCGGTTGACATCATCCGGCCGGAGGACTGGGCGGATCGTCCCGATCCGCTGTTCTACATCACGGCCCGGTACAACCGCGCGATGGAGACGATGATCCGCCGGGCCCCTGAGCAGTACCTGTGGGTCCATCGCCGGTGGAAGAGCCGACCACGCCACGAGCGACTCGGCCGGCCGGTGCCGGCGAAGCTGATCGCCAAGCTCGAGAGCCTGCCCTGGCTGACTTCGGCCGATGTGGAGGGGATTGTGCGGCGGTCCTGATTCGTTAGAGCGCTCCGTACGGCCCTCCGGGCCGACACACGCTGCTGGTTAGAGCGCTCCGTACCGCCCTCCGGGCCGACACTCGCTGCTGGTTAGAGCGCACCGTACGGCCCACCCGGCCGACACACGC
>JBFGEG010000091.1:0-14888 GCA_041580235.1 Phycisphaerales bacterium | reverse complement strand
GCCCGGAGGGCGATCACACCGAGGTCCTCCAGCGTGCGGGCGAGCAGGCTCATGGTCTCGGTGGCCTGGTTGATCAGCTGCCGTGTGTCGCTGACGACGCCCCGGGTGTCGGCCTGGAGCTGCTGGTCGCCGAGCCAGCCCTTGGTCAGGGCCACCGCCTCCTGGAGGTCGATCAGGAGCTGGTTGAGCGTCTCCACGGTGGTGCGGATGTTGTGAAGCTCGCCGGGGCGGTCCGGGTCGTCCGCCCTGACGAGCTCGTTGAGGTTGCGGGCCAGGCCCCGGAACTCCTGCATGGCCTCGACCACCGGTTGCATCCGCACGTCGATCTCGTCGGTGAACTCCTCCACGAGGCGGCTGCGGATGTCGCCGCTGATCGTGGCCTTTCCGTCGGCGGGCATCGCGCCGTTGGGGCCCGGCGGCGACTCGAACTGGAGGGTGGCGCTGCCGCCCAGCAGCGAGCTGGTGGCGTAGGGGACGACCCCCTCGGGGATCCTGACCGAGCTGTCCACGAGGGCGAGGATACGCACCGGGTACTGCGGGTGCATCGTGTTCTCGACGCGGTCGACGAGGCCGATGGGCACGCCGTTGAGCTCGATGGTGCTTCCGGCCCGCAGGCCGGAGGCGTTGGTGCAGTTGATGGTCAGCTGGTAGCGTCGCTTGACGAGCGTCTCGAGCTCACCAAAGCGGAACAGCAGGAAGACGAGCCCCGCCACCGCGATCAGCGAGACGAGACCCAGCACGAAGTTTCTCGCGATCGCGCTCACGCCAGGGGATCCGCCGTATCGGGCAGCTCGGGTTGGGGACGCTCGCTGTTGATACCCGCCAGCTCCTCGGCGGTCGCCTCGCCGCGGAGAAACCGCTGCACGGTGGGATCGGTGGACTCGCGGAGCTCCTGGGGCGTGCCCTGCATGACGACGGCCCCATCGTAGAGCATCACCATCTCGTCCGCGACCTCAAAGGCGCTGGCCAGGTCGTGGGTCACGACGATGCTCGTGATGCGCAGCTCCCGCTGCAGCTTGAGGATGAGCTGATTGATGACGTCGGAGCGGATCGGATCCAGGCCCGTCGTCGGCTCGTCGTAGAGCATGACCTTCGGTTCCAGCACGATGGCCCGGGCCAGCGCCACACGCTTGCGCTGGCCGCCTGAGAGCTCAGCGGGCATCTTGTCGATGGAACCCGCCATGCCCACCATACGAAGCACGGTCTGAACACGCTCATCCCGCTGCGACGCCGTGCGTCTCGTGTGCTCGACAAGCGGGAACGCCACGTTGTCCCGCACCGTCATGGAGTCAAACAGCGCCCCCAGCTGGAACAGGTATCCGAACTGCCGCCGGATGGGCGCGAGCTGCGCCTCGGACTTGCGGTCAATGCGGGTGCCGCCGAACCAGACCTCGCCCCGCTCGGGCCGAAGCAGCCCGATGATGTTCTTGAGCATCACCGTCTTGCCGCATCCGCTGGGCCCCAGCACGACCGTGGTCTTGCCTTCGGCGAAAGTCAGCGTCACGTCGCGGAGCACCTGGACGCCGCCGAACCACTTCGCCGCGCCGAGAAGCCGGACGATTCCTTCGTCGTTGTGTTCCGCGCTCATTGCGTCGATATGATCATAACGATGCCTGACTCCGTCAGCGTGCAGACGCCGCATCGCGGCAAGCTCCTCGCGGTCGAGATCCTGTCCTGGACCGCGGCCGGCGGCCATGTCGTCGAGCGCGAAGTGGTCCGGCACCCCGGCGCGGTGCTGGTCGTGCCCCGGCTCGACGGCGATCGATTCGTGCTCGTGCGCAACTACCGCGTGGCCGTGGATCAACGTCTCTGGGAGCTGCCGGCGGGAACGCTCGAGGCCGGGGAGGCTCCTGAGCACGCCGCGGGTCGGGAGCTGGAGGAGGAGACGGGCTACCACGCGGAGCGGCTGGAGCTGCTCGGCGAGTTCTTCACGTCACCGGGGTTCTGCGACGAGCTCATGCGGGTGTACGTGGCCGACGGCCTGGAGTGGGTCGGCCAGAGGCTGGAGCCCCATGAGGAGATCGAGGTCGGCATCGTCTCCCGTGACGAGACGCTGGCCATGATCGACGACGGGCGTATCCGCGACGGCAAGACCATCGCGGCGCTCGCCATGACGCAACGTGCGGAATCGGGCGGGACTGCATGAGCTGGGAGGACCGCGACTACGCCGCGGACGACCCGATGCGCCGCTACGGCCGGCCGGGCGGTGACTGGCAGGGTCTTCGCCCCACGCTCGACAACCCGATGACCTGGTCGGTGACCGTGGGCCGGATCCTGGCCATCACCGTTCGCGTGCACGTGGTCTTTCTGATCTTCATCGTGATCGAGCTGCTCCGCGGCTCGTTCGGAACGACGGGGCTGGGGTTTGTCCCGACGACGATCTTTCTCGCGTGTCTCTTCGGCACCGTTTTTCTGCACGAGATCGGCCACATCCAGGCGTGCCGGTCCCGCGGCGGGACCGCCGACGAGATCCTCATGTGGCCGCTGGGAGGCCTGGCCTACTGCCGCCCGCCCAATCACGCGACGGCGCACCTGGTCACGGCCGTCGGCGGACCGACGGTCAACGTGGTGATCCTGGTGGTGCTCACACCGACGATCGGGCTGCTCACCGGCCGCTGGTGGGGGGTCGCAATCCCGAACCCGTTCGATCTTCAGGTGCCTCTGCAGGTCGTGGAGTCGTGGCTGCTGATGACGCTGTTCTTCGCCAACACGGTGAGCGTGGTCCTGCTGCTGCTCAACCTGCTGCCGATCTTCCCGCTCGACGGCGGTCGCATCCTGCAGGCTGTCCTGTGGCCGAAGCTCGGCTACGCCCGCTCGATGCGGATCGCGGTCCGGGCCGGCTACGTGGGGGCCATCGCCCTGGCGATCACGGGCGTCGTGACGACGAGCTTCATGCTCGTGTTCATCGCTCTCTTCGGGGGCATCACCTGCTGGATCACCCACAAGCAGCTGGAGTTCACCCAGGAGATGATGGGCTTCGAGACCGCCGACTACTCGGCGAGCCTGGACGAGCCGCCGGCGCCGCCGCGGCCCTCCCGCCGCGAGATGCGTCGCCGGCAGCGGGAGCAGCAGGAGGCGGACGAGCTTGACGCTATCCTCCGCAAGATCGCGGACTCCGGCATGGAGAGCCTCACGGGCGGCGAGAAACGCGTCTTGCGAAGGGCCACGGCGTCAAAGAAGAAGCAGGAGAGCTCGTAACACCTTCCCATGGGCATCTACGACCGCGATTACATCCGCCACCAGACGCCCGACCGGGGAGGCCGCGGCCCGGGCGGCGTGGCGTCGATGCGCATGTGGTCGATCAACACGTGGCTCATCGTCGCCTGCGTCGCGGTCTTCGTGATCGACGGGGTCATTCCGAGGACCCCCGGCTGGTGGAAGCCCGTCGAAATCGTCCGCGACGTGCCGCACTACGTCGATCTCGTGGCAGGGCCGCAGTACAAGCTGGTGTCCCGCTCCGACGAGTTCCAGGTGCTGCGGCAGGGCAAGCCGGTCTTCATCCGGGACGTCTTCGACTACTCGGCGACGCCGCCCGATCACGTGGGGCAGATCGTCTACGAGTGGATGCCGCCACTCATGCGATGGATGTACTTCTCGACGGATACCGCGTTTCGTCAGCTCGAGGTCTGGCGGTTCGTCGGGTTCCAGTTCCTTCACGGCGGGCTGATGCACCTGCTGTTCAACATGATCGCCTTGTACTTCTTCGGGCCCATCGTGGAGCGGTATCTGGGACGAAAGCGGTACCTGGCGTTCTACCTGCTGTGCGGAATCTGCGGCGCGCTCATGTATCTGCTGCTCAATCTCGGCGGATACGTGGTGTCGCTCTACACGGGCAAGCCCATCGCCGTGCCCGGCCTCCTGTTCAACTCGCCGGCGATGCCGCTGGTGGGGGCCTCGGCGGGTGTTTTCGGCGTGCTCATGGCGGGGGCATTCCTGGCGCCCAACGCGATCGTGCTGTTCTTTTTCGTGCTGCCCATGCGTCTGGCGACGTTCGCCTATGCGCTGCTGGCGCTGTCGGTGATCAACCTGTTCATGGGCGCCCCCAACGCCGGCGGCGAGGCGGGGCACCTGGGCGGGGCCATCGCGGGGTTCTACCTGATCCGCCGCCCGCACCACCTGCACGGGTTCTTCGACTTCCTGGGGTGGGCCGACCCCACGTCGCACCACTATCAGAAGACGGGCCGCCGCACGGGCGATCGCCCGCGGGCGCCGGGGCCGGGGCGGGACCAGATCGATCGCATCCTCGACAAGATCAACACCGAAGGCCTGCACAGCCTCACCGACAAGGAGAAGCGGCTGCTCCGCGAGGCGTCGGAACGCGATTGATGGCTCCGCTGCGTTTCACCGTCCACCACCGGTGCCGCACCACCCACGCTCGCGTCGGCCGGATCGAGACGCCCCACGGGGCGTTCGACACGCCGGCCTTCATGCCGGTGGGCAGCCGGGCCGCGGTCAAGGGCGTGACCGTCGAGCAGCTGCGAACCACGGGCGCGCCGGTCGTCCTGGCCAATGCGTATCACCTGATGCTGCGTCCGGGCCACGAGGTCGTGGCCCGGCTCGGCGGCCTCCACCGGTTCATGGGGTGGGACGGCCCGATCCTCACCGACTCCGGCGGCTACCAGGTGTACTCGCTGTCGCACATCAGTCGCGTCGACGAAGACGGCGTGACCTTCCGGTCCTTCGTCGACGGCAGCGAGGTGCACGTGGGGCCGCAGCGCTCCATCGAAGTGCAGAACGCGCTGGGCGCCGACATCATCATGGCCTTCGATGACTGCCCGCCGGCGGCGCCGGAGGCGGGCGCTGCGGCCGATCGCCACCGCGCTGCCCACGAGCGCACGCTGCGCTGGCTGCCGAGGTGTCTCGCTGCCCACAAACGTCGCGACGAGCAGGCGCTGTTCGGCATCGTGCAGGGCGGGATCGATCTCGATCTCCGCGCGAAGTCCGTGGAGGGCGTCTGCAGCGTCGACCTGCCGGGGTACGCCATCGGCGGCGTGGCGGTGGGGGAGTCGACGCAGCGGATCCGCGAGGTCGTGGAGTTCACCGCGCCACGGCTGCCCGAGGCGAAGCCGCGGTACCTGATGGGCGTGGGCTACGAGCGTGACATCGTCAACGCGGTGCGGGCGGGGATCGACATGTTCGACTGTGTCCTGCCCACTCGAAACGGCCGGAATGCCAACGCGTTCACCCGGACGGGGCGGCTGCAGCTCCGCAACGCCCGTTTTCGCGAGGACGCCTCGGTCATCCAGCCCGATTGCGACTGTGCCGCGTGCGCCGGAGGGCACTCCCGCGCCTACCTGCGGCACCTCTTCCAGGCCGGCGAGATGCTGGGGCCGATCCTGGTGAGCCTGCACAACCTCAGGCACTACCAGCGCCTCATGCTGGACATTCACGAGGCGATACGCGAAGATTCGTGGCCTTCGATCGCCAAGGCCTGGCCGGTCACCCAAGCCGGGGGGTCCGACGGCGTCAACGCCGAGTGAGTTTTCATGTCGACGCTTGAATTCCAGACGCTGATGCTGGCCCAGTCCGCGGGCCCGCCGCCTCCGGGCTCCGGGACCGTTCCCGGCGGCCAGCCGGTCAACGGGGCCGCACCCGGCGGGGCCGGCGGCACGGCGGCCCCCGGCAACCCGTTCGGCGGGAGCTTCATGCCGCTGCTGCTGCTGCTGCTTGTGGTCATGATCACCTTCACCATGCTCGGCCAGCGCCGCGACAAGAAGAAGCGGCTGGCGCTGCTCAGCACCGTCAAGAAGCACGACCGGGTGCAGACCGTGGGCGGCGTGATCGGCTCCATCGTCGAGGTGAAGCCGGACACCGTGGTGCTGAAGGTCGACGAGTCGTCGAACACCCGAATCACGTTCGCTCGCTCGGCCATCCAGCAGGTCCTCGCCGCGGGCCCGGCCGGCGACGGGACGCCCGAGGGCTGATCGGCATGCAGAAGCTCATCTGGAAGATCGTGCTGATTCTGGCCGTCGTGATGCTGTGCCTGTGGGCGTTGTACCCGCCGTCGGAACGCATCCGTCTCGGCAAGGACCTGCGTGGCGGCGTCAGCTTGATTTATCACGTCAGGGTCGATCCCAACGACCCTGACAAGGCGGCGACCCTCACCCAGGTGATCACGGTGCTCAAGGACCGGGTCAATCCCAAGGGCGTGCTGGACATCTCCATGCAGCCCCTGGGTGTCGACCGCATCGAGATCGTGATGCCGCTTCCCAACGCCGAGGTCGTGCAGCTGCGAGGGGCCTACGAGCGATCTCTCGACGCGCTGCTGCGGGAGGCACAGATCTCGCTCAACGACCTGCAGACGGCGCTGGAGACCGGCACGGCCGTGCAGCGCTACGGCGGTGGCGGCGGGTCCCGCATGGCCCTCATCGAATCACTCCAGGCCGCCTACGACGCTCACCAGGCCGCGTGGGACGCGCTGGAGGCCGCCCGCGCGGCCGGTGCCCCGCCGGCGGAGCTTGGCCCCCTGGAGCAGGCCGTTGCCGACGCCGAGATCGAGTTCGAGCGGCAGCGGGGCGTCGTCCTGCGGCTGAGCCTTGATCGCAGCCGCGTCGAGCGGACGCTGCGGCTGGCCACGACCAACGAGCCGGTCCGGGACACGGCCGGCAAGCCGGTGATCGACCCCGTCACGGGCGAGCCGCAGCTGGAACCCAGCCCCCGCGAGATCGAGCTGGCTGACATCCGCACGGCGTTCCCCCACCTGGCGGCGGACCTGGACACGCTCGTGGCTGATTACGACGCCTACGCGGCCCGGCGCAAGGGCTTCGACGATCCCGAGGACCTCATGCGTCTGCTCCGCGGTGCCGGTGTGCTCGAGTACCGCATCGCGGTGCGGAACAGCGACCCGCAGGGCGTCAACCCCACCGACCTGCGGGCCCAGCTCGCCGAGCGCGGGCCGCGCGAGACAGACTCGCCGGTGGCCGCGTGGTTCCCCATCAACGATCTGAAGCAGTGGTACAAGGAGCCGGAGCAGCTCGCCGCGCTGCAGCGCGACCCGGTGGCGTACTTCGCCTCGGGCGGCCAGGATCTCGTCGCGGCCGAGCGCGACGGCACGTACTACCTGCTGCTGTATATCACCGAGCCCCGGAGCATCACCCACGAGGGCGGCCAGAAGTGGTCCGTGGTGCGCACCTACCCGACCATCGACAACTTCGGGCGTCAGGCCGTGGGCTTCCAGCTCGACGGGCCCGGCGGGCGTCTCATGAACCGCCTCACCGGCCCGCACGTCGGCGAGCCCATGGCCATCGTGCTCGATGGGCAGGTCTATTCGGCCCCGACCATCAACCAGCCGATCGGCGAGAACGGGATCATCCAGGGCACCTTCTCGCAGCAGGAGCTGGCGTACCTGACGCGGGTGCTCGCGGCGGGGTCGCTCGAGGCCCGGCTCACCCCGGATCCGATCGCCATCAACACGCTCGGCCCGTCGATCGGGGCCGACAACCTGAACCGCGGCATGAAGGCGTTCATGGTGGCGATGATCGCCGTCGCCGCCTTCATGATGTTCTACTACTTCTTCGCCGGCTTCGTGGCGGACCTGGCGCTGGCCGCCAACGGCGTGATCATCTTCGGGGTCATGTCCCTGATCGAGGGGACGTTCACCCTGCCCGGCCTCGCGGGCATCGTGCTCACGATCGGCATGGCCGTCGACGCCAACGTGCTCATCTACGAGCGGATCCGCGAGGAGATCTTCAGCGGCGACGTGGATCTTCGGGCGGCGGTGCGGCTGGGCTACCAGAAGGCGCTGAGCACGATCCTCGACGCCAACGTGACCAACCTCATCGTGTGCTTTGTGCTGTTCCGCACGGCGACCACGGAGGTCAAGGGGTTCGCCCTGACGCTCTCGATCGGTATCTGCGCGACGCTGTTCACGGCGCTGTTCGTGACACGTGTGATCTACCAGCTCTACACGGACACGATCCGGATCCGGCGGCTGCCGATGCTGCCCACGGTGTTCCCGGCCATTCACCGCGCGTTGGAGCCCACCATCCACTGGGTCGGTCTCCGCGGGCTCTTCTGGACGATGAGCACGCTTGCGGTGGCCCTGGCGCTGGGGCTCGTGTACGTCCGCGGCGTGAACCTGTTCGACACGGAGTTCCGCGGGGGCGTGGCGGTCACGATGAAGACCGCCGTCATCGACGAGGATCGCGACGGCGTGCCGGATGCGACCGACGAGAACGGCGAACCCGTCAGGCGTATGCTGGCACAGACGGGCCCCGACGGCGTCGAGGCCCGCGTGCGGGGTCTGGCCACCGTGCTCGATTCGGAAGGTTCCGGCGACGAGCACACACGCAGCCGGCTGCTGGCCGCCATGGAGACGGCCGGCGTGATCACGGGTCGGAGCGACGAGGAGCTTGCCATCCCCCGCAGCATTCTGGGGGAGCTCGCGAGCTCCACCATTCTGACCGTCGGGCGGACCCAGGACATCGGCGGCGTGGCGCACGCCTCGAGTTTCCAGGTCAAGGTGGCCAGCCCCAAGGGGCTCGACGAGGAGAAGACCAGCACCGGTGTCGTGGTGGCGGCGATCGTCTCGGAGTTCGGCGACCAGCTCGACGTCACGCAGCCGCTCACGTTCCAGGATGCCGGCTCCGATCACCATGCTCCCCACACCTTTCCCGTCACCAAGGACTCGCTGGGCGACAACATCGAGCGGCCCCGGTACGTGGACAAGGTCACCGAGTTCATCGGCGGCGTGGCGATCGTGCTCGACGAGATCGATCCGCCGGTGACGGTCGGGGACGTGGACAAGCGGATCGGTCGCATGCGGGCCCAGCCCGACTTCGCCGATTTCGTGGGCCGCGACGTCGGCGTCTACGGGCTCGATCCCGCCGACCGCACCGACCCGTCCCGGGGGTACACGTCGGTGGCGGTGCTCGTCTACGACCCGCAGCTCAGCTATTTCGAGGTCGACTTCGACCTGTGGGACCGCTCGCTCGCCCAGGGCGAGTGGGGGCTGATCTCGCAGGCCCTCCAGCGTCGAACGAGCCTGGAGCAGGTCTCCAGCTTCTCCTCGGCGGTGGCGGAGACGCTCTCGGCCAAGGCGATCGTGGCCGTCGTGCTGAGCCTTCTGGGCATCCTGGTGTACATCTGGGTGCGATTCGGGTCGCTGCGGTACTCGGCGGCGGCCATTGCCGCCCTCATTCACGATGTCTGCATCACGCTGGGGGTGCTGGCCCTGACGGCGTGGATCGGCGGCTCGGCGTTCGGGAAGATGCTGCTGGTCGAGGAATTCCGCATCGATCTGGGGGTCGTGGCGGCGCTGCTGACGATCATCGGGTATTCCCTCAACGACACCATCGTGATCCTCGACCGGATTCGCGAAAACCGCGGGAAATTGCCGATACCGACAGCAGCCATCGTGAACCGATCGATCAACCAGACGATCAGCCGGACGGTGCTCACATCGCTCACCACGCTCCTGGCGGTGGGGATCATGTACGCCGCCGGTGGCAGCGGGATTCGCCCCTTCGCGTTCTGCCTGCTCATCGGCCTGGTCGTGGGCAGCTACAGCTCGGTGGCGATCGCCGCCCCGCTGGTGGTCCGGGCCGGCTCCACCGCGGGTCCGGCCGCAGCGCCGGACGCGGCGAGCACGGACGCCGGCGACTCGGCGCCCACGGAGGAGACAGCCGCCGCGTCTGCATGAGCGGCCCGCAGCCCGCCCGTCGCCCAGTCATGGAGGACTGAACATGTCGGCAGGTACCAAGGTCTCCATCGCCGTCATCGTGCTCTTCGGAGCCATACTCGGCGTCTACTACGGCTTCGGGGGTCCCCCCTGGAAAGACGCCGCCCTCGGCGACGGCCCGGCCCCGACCGGCGAGGACACGGCCGCAGAGGCCGGGCGGGTCCGCCACGCGGCCGTGGGCCCGGCCGATCCGACCGAGACGTTCAGCTCGCCCGGCACGCCGTTCTCGGAGCCGGTCCTCGCCAGCGAAGGGGGCCTGCCGCCGACCGACGGGGAGCCCGACGACTCGGAGGAGGACGTCTGGATCCTGCGGGCCCCGACGCTGCAGAGCGGGACCCCGCCGGCTCCGCCGGTCACCCCCGGCGTGCAGTACACCGACTACGTCGTGCAGGAGAACGACTCGCTGTGGACGATCGCGGACTTCTGGTTCGGCGACTCCAGCCGCTGGCCGGAGATCGCCGACGCCAACCCGCGTGTCAACCCCGACCGGCTGCGTCTCGGACAACGGCTCCGGCTTCCGGCGAAGACCGGCGTCGTGGCCCTCAACCGCGCGGCGACGATCGCCGGCGACGGGCCGTCATCCCGGGACGCGGGCGTCGACCGCTTCTACACGGTGCGGTCCGGCGACACGCTCACCCGGATCGCCGTGCTCGAGTATCGCGACACCGACAAGTGGCGGGTGATCTATGAGGCCAACCGCGCGCTGATCGGCTGGGACCCGGATCGCCTGAAGGTCGGGATGCGGCTGCGAATACCGGCCGGCTGAGCCTAGCCACACCCGCCCCAGCTCCCGAGCACGGTGAGAAAGTCGGTGATGCCGATACCGCCGCCGTCGATGTCACACGTCGAGCCCTGCGTGCCCCACTCGCCGAGGACCGTAATGAAGTCGAAGATGTCCACCATGCCGTTGGGGCGGCACCCGCAGTCCGCGGGGCAGGGAGCGCCGAGCCGAAAGGGCTCACAGGCGTTGTTGACGAACAGCGCGGGGCCGCTGCTCAAGGCGTAGTCCTTGAGGTTGCTCGTGCTGGGGGCGGTGCCGGGTCCCTGGAACTGGATCGCCAGCAGGCCGTCCGACGGCAGAGCGCCTTCATACGGCGGCCCGAAGTCGCCGTCGGCGTCGTTGTCGAGGGTGCCGGTGCTCGGCCCCGTGTAGGCATCACCGCCCCAGCTGAGCCGCCACAGCACGGACCCGGCCGCGTTCTCGAGGGTGAGTGTCCCCGCCGTGAAATAGCCCGGCGGGATCAGCCCGGTCATCACGAAGTCGGCGTTGAGGTTCTCGACCGTGTGGTCGGCGAAGCCGGGGCTGGCGATCAGGATGCGGTCCTCGGGATCGCAGCCGGTCAGGTTCTCGTCGAAGTCAATCAGGAGCACGGGGTTGCCGCCGGTCTGGTCGCGGACCCACAGCTCGGCGCCGTTGCCCACCGAGCACTGCAGGAAGGTCCGCTCCCGCAGCTGGATGGCCTGGGCGGTCAGGTCGCCGTTGACCCCCCCGATCACCTGCTCGATCTGCATGAAGTGAAAGGACGCCGACGCGGGAGCACCGCCGCCGAGAAGACACAGCCAGATCCACGTGCGCATCATTGATGAACTCCCGTCACACCGCGCCGGCGGCGAGCACGTTTTCTCGGAGATGGTCAAGATCCAGGCTGCCGACCACGAGGCTGCCCACGCCCGGCGTGCCCAAAATGAAGCGGATGGCCTCGCCGGCGTCCAGCCGGCCGGAGGCGAGACCCTTCTTGACGACGACGCCGACGTCGGCATCCGCCGCCTCGGCGATGATCCCGGCGTGCGAGCGGTCATCGAGGTGGTACTCCACCATGATCACGTCGGCCCAGGTGAGGGCGGCGCGGGCCCCCTCGATCGATTTGCCGGAGAGGCCGATCGCCCGCACCAGCCCCGCGTCGCGCAGCTCGTGCAGCTCGGCGACCACGTCGGTCTCCCGGAGGATCGCCAGGTCGTCGCCGCTGGAGTGAATGAAGACGATGTCGATGACGTCGGTTCGCAGACGCCGCAGGCTGCGATGAACGCTCGCCCGCACGCCGGGCGCCGTGAAGTCAAAGCTCGATCGCCCGTCCGCCCAGGTCTCGCCGACCTTGGTGGACAGGACCAGCTCGGCCCGCCGCCCCGCGATGGCCTGACCGAGCCGCTGCTCGCTGATCCCGTAGGCCGGGGCCGTGTCGATGTAGTTGATGCCGAGGTCGAGGACGCCGCCGAGCAGCCGCGCGACCGACGCCTCGTCCGGCAGCCGGTATCCGCGGGCGTACTTGATCCCTTCGTTGCGACCGATCTTGAACGCCCCGAAGCCGATGGGGGTCACGAGCAGGTCGCTTCGGCCTAGACGTCGGTGGTCCACTGCTGCTGCCACTCCCAGGGTGGTTGGGCCGGCTCGGGCCGGGGCCAGCCGTCGAGCTCGGCCGCGCCGTCCCGTCCCGGCGTGGGGAAATCCAGCTCCGCCGCGATGCGGTGGGCGAGTCGCGGCACGAGGGCGAGCTTCGTCGGCCATGCCACGAGCACGTTGCCGCGGCCGCCGACGTACACATCGCTGGGACGGTGCCCGGACGCCGCCGCCTCGGCGCGATCGACGCGGTACGCCGAGAACTCCACTTCGCCGAGCTCCAGCCCGGGCAGGGCGGCCCGCACCTGGGCCGCCGCGTGCCGCAGGAACTCCGGGCGGTCCATGGCCGCCCCGTCCTCGGCGACCTGGCCGCCGACCTGCCACACGGTGCGCCCCGCGGCGTCGGCGTCGGAGGTGATCGTGACCAGCGTGTGGGCCCCTTCCACGCAGTGACCGTTGAGCTCCGGCAGCGGCCCACGCATCAGGAGCATGTGCAGGGGGCGCAGCTGCTGGGCCGCCACGTCCGCCAGCCCCACCCGCGCGCAGAGAGCGGCGTTGCCCGCGCCGGCGGTAAACACGACGCGGTGCGGCATGAGCGTTTTCACGACGCCGCCGGCCGGGTCGGTGAGCCGGATCGCCTCGATCTGACCGGGCTCGCTGAGGGTGAAGTCCAGGCCGTGCTCGGCGTCGATCTTGAGCAGGGCATCCCCGTGACGCCGGGCGAGGCCGGCCACGAAGCTGGCCGGGTCGATGACCGGCTCGGCGATCGTCGCCACCTCTCCCGGGCAGCCGGCGAGGACGGCGGGGCGATGATCATCGGCTACGGTCTCCGGCGCGACCCGCAGCCCCACCCGCGCCCCGACCATGCCCAGGCGGGCGCGGATCGACGCCGTGCGCCACAGGTAGCAGTGCCCGGCGCGGACCCGGGTGTGGTGGAGGTTGGGGACGCGGCGGCCGTCGAGGCAGGCCCGCCACACCTGCGGCATGTCCCGGATCGCCGAGGCCGACTTCGAGAGCACCCCGTCCAGGGTGTACTTGAGCCCCCCGTGAATGATGCCCTGGGCGCAGATGGTCTGGCCGGCCCCGAGACGGTCGGCCTCCAGCAGGACGGCCCGGTGGCCGCGGCTCCGCACCTCGTCCAGCAGCCACAGACCGGCCCCGCCACCACCGAAGATCACGATGTCGAAGCACGCGGTCATCGGCCTATCAGCATAGGACGTGGTATCTTTCGCACCCTCATGACCCACACCGCGGTCCTCATCCCGGGCGACGGCATCGGTCCAGAGGTCACCGAGGCGGTGAAGCGGATCCTGGCCGCGGCCGGCGCCGGGGTGCAGTGGGTCGAGTGCCAGGCGGGCCAGGCCGCTCTGGACCGCGGTGACGACCACGTGCTGCCCGACGCCACGCTCGGCGCCGTCATTGAGCACGGGGTGGCCCTCAAGGGCCCCTGCTCGACGCCCATCGCGGGAGGGTTCTCCTCGGTCAACGTCGCACTCCGCAAGCGGCTCGACCTCTACGCGGCGGTTCGCCCCATACGCTCGATCGACGGGGTGCCGACACGGTACGACGATGTGGACCTCGTCGTCGTCCGCGAGAACACCGAGGGGCTCTACTCGGGCATCGAGAACACGATCACCGAGGGGGTCATCACGTCGCTCAAGGTGGCGACCGAGGGTGCGTGCCGGCGGATCGCCCGCTTCGGCTTCGAGTACGCCGCGAGCCGGGGCCGCCGCAAGGTCACGGTGCTGCACAAGGCGAACATCATGAAGCTCAGCGACGGGCTGTTCCTTCGCTGCGCCCGGGAAGTGCACCATCGCGACCACCCGAAGATCGAGTACGAGGAGAAGATCATTGATGCCGCGAGCATGCGGCTCGTGCAGGACCCGTCGTCGTTTGACGTCCTGCTGTGCGAGAACCTCTACGGCGACGTCATCTCGGATCTCTGCGCGGGGCTGGTCGGCGGGCTGGGGGTCACGCCGGGCGCCAACTTCGGCGAAGACCGGGCCGTCTTCGAGGCGGTCCACGGCACCGCGCCCGACATCGCCGGCCGAAACCTGGCCAACCCGCTGGCCCTGCTCATGAGCGCCGTCATGATGCTCAACCACCTGGCCGCAAGCCGCGGCGATGCCGCCGCCGCCGCCGTGGCGGGGCGGATCCGCGACGCGTACAACGCGTGTCTCGTCCGCGGCGAGAAGACACGCGACCTGGGGGGCACCCTGGACACGAGCGAGTTCACCGACGCCGTGATCGCGAGGCTCTCATGAGCGTGGTCGAGAACTGGACGATCGAGGGCTCCGCGGGCGAGCCGATCATCGGCAACACCCACCGCCCCGACGGCGACCCCATCGGGGCGATGCTCATCGCCCACGGCTTCAAGGGCTACAAGGACTACGGCATGTTCCCGCGGATTGCCGTCGAGATGGCCGGCCGCGGGCTCATCGCCCACCGCTTCAACTTCAGCCACGCCGGCATGACCGACAACCTGGAGACCTTCGAGCGGCCCGATCTCTTCGAGAACGACACGTGGAACCGCCAGGTCGAGGATCTGCGGGCCGTGATGAACGCCGTCGAGGACGGGACGCTCTCGGGCCGGGGGCTGCCTCTGGTGATCTTCGGTCACTCGCGGGGCGGGGTGACGGCCCTGCTGGCCGCGGGCCGCTTCGCCGGCGACGCGAGCGTGACCCAGCCGGCGGGGGTGGCGACGGCCTCGGCTCCCCACGCGTGCAACTTTCTGAGCAAGGCCGAGTCGAAGCTGCTGCTGGAGCAGGGCTTCCTGGTCTCGCCGTCGTCGCGGACCGGGCAGCAGCTTCGGATCGGGCGGGCCTTTCTCGACGAGCAGCTGGCGGATCCGGATGCCCACGACCTGCTGACGCT